>NZ_JBFTER010000057.1:0-28767 GCF_047229345.1 Cellulomonas jepli
TTGATGCATGGTCGAGCTCACAGCCCTTCCCTCACCTGATGACCCCGCAGACGCATTCGCCGCCGTGGTCGCGCTGCTCGAGCGCGCCGGGCGCGGTGTCCGGCTCACCGAGGCGGGCCGCGTGCTCGCGCACCACGGTGCGACGGTGACCGCCGCCGTCGGCGCGGCCGCGGCCGAGGTGCTGTCGCTCACGACGCTGCGCTCGGGCCGGGTCCGTCTCGTGGCCTTCCCGTCCGCGTCCGCGACGATCGTGCCGCGCGCGCTCGCCGGCCTGCGCGACCGGCACCCGGGCCTCGCGGTGACGCTCGACGAGGCAGAGCCCCCGCAGGCCCTCGACGCGCTGCGCACGGCGGCGTGCGACGTCGCGCTCGTCTTCGCCTACCCGGGTGTCCCCGTGCCCGGGGGAGACCTCGACGGCCTCGTCGCCCGGCACCTCGTCGACGACGGCACGGTGGTCGCGCTGCCCGACGGGCACCCGGCCGCGCGGTCCGGTGACGCGCTCGACCTCGCGGACCTCGCCGACGACGTGTGGATCGCGGGCTGCCCGCGGTGCCGGGGGCACCTGCTCGCCGCCGGCCGGTCCCGCGGCTTCACCCCGCGCATCGCGTACGCGACCGACGACTACGTCGCCGTGCTGGGCCTCGTCGCGGCCGGTCTCGGCGTCGCGATGCTCCCGGGCCTCGTCCTGCCGACCGCACTGCGCACGCCGGGGGTCGTGGTGCGACCGGCAGCCGGCACCGTCGACCGGGCGGTGCACGCCGTCACGACCCCCGACCTGCTGCGCGTCCCGGCCGTCGCCGTGACGCTCGACGCGCTCGCGGACGCGGCGCGCACGCTGCCCGGCCTCCCGGAGCTCAGTCCCGCGCGACCGCGTCGATCGCGCTGAGCTCGCGCTCGAGGTCGTCGAGCCCGAGCGAGCCGAGCGAGAGCGCCGCAGTGTGCCAGGCGCGCAGGTCGAAGCGCCCGCCCTGCGCCTCGGCGTGCGCCCGAGCCGCAGCCCGGCCCGCGAGCCACGCCCGCTCGCCGAGCTTGTAGCTGATGGCCTGGCCCGGCCAGCCGAGGTACCGCACGATCTCGCTGCGCACGAACTCGGCGGGGGACCCGCTGCGTGCTGCGAGGAACTCCTCGCCGAGCTCGGCGGTCCACCGCTCCCCGGGGTGGAAGCCCGACGCCTCGGGGATGCGCAGCCCGAGGTGCATGCCGATGTCGATGACGACCCGGACGGCGCGCATGCGCTGGCCGTCGAGGTACCCGAGGCGGGCGCCGGGGTCGGTCAGGTAGCCGAGCTCGTCCATGAGGCGCTCCGCGTACAGGGCCCACCCCTCGGTCGTCGCGGACACCGAGCCGACGCTGACCTGGAAGCGCGAGAGCTCGGCGGCCCGGTGCGCCCACTGGCCCAGCTGGAGGTGGTGGCCCGGGACGCCCTCGTGGTACCAGGTGCTGATGAGGTCCCAGGTGGGGAACCGCGTGCGCCCGAGGGTCGGCAGCCAGGTGCGTCCGGGCCGGCTGAAGTCGAGCGACGGGCGCGTGTAGTACGGGGCGGCCGCGGCGCCCGGGGGCGCGATCATCGCCTCGACGCGGCGCACCGGCTCGGCCACGTCCACCGCTGTCCCGTCGAGCTCGGCGATCGCGGTGTCCATCATCGCCTGGAGCCACGCGCGCACGTCCTCGACGCCCTCGACCGCCTCGCCGTGCACGTCGAGGTGCGCGAACGCCTCCGCCGGGGTCGCCCCGGGCAGGACCCGGTCGGCCTCGCGCACCATCTCGGCCTCGATCCGCGCGAGCTCCTCCCAGCCCCACGCGTACGCCTCGTCGGGGTCGAGCGTCGCGCCGATGCTGGACCGTGCGGCGACGAGGTAGGCGTCGCGGCCGACGCCGTCGGGCGTGCCCTGCACGGCGGGGAGGTAGGTGCCGGCGATCCAGTCGCGCAGCTCCGCGACCGCGGTGGCGGCGGCGTCGGCGCCCGCGTCGAGCTCGGTGCGCAGCGCGTCGGGGCCCGGTGCGACGAAGCCCGCGTGCCAGCCCGGGGCGTCGCCGTCGGGGAGCCACGCGCCGAGCTGGTCGACGATCGCGGCGGCCTGCCGGGGTGCGCTGCGGCGGCCCTCCTCGAGCCCGGCCTCGAGCGTGCGGCGGTAGGAGGCGGCGGAGTCGGGGACGGCGGCGAGCCGGCGCGCGACGACGGCCCAGTCGTCGTCGCTGGCCGTCGGCATGAGCAGGAAGATCGACTGCAGCACCTGCACGGGGGAGCCGATGGGGCGCAGCGACGCGAGGTCGGCACCGGTCTCGTGCACGGCGAGCTGCGCCTCGAGGCGTTCGCGCAGGAGCGTCGCGCAGCGCCGGTCGTCGTCGTCGAGGACGCGGGCGCCGTCGAGCTCGGCGAGCGCGGCGCGGGCGGCCCGGGCCTCGGCGGCGAGGCCGTCGGGCGACAGGTCCGGCATGCGGTCGTCGCCGGGGCGGATGCCGAGGGCGGTCGCCACGCGGGGGTCGAGGTCGGCGAGCGTCTCGACCCACCGGTCGGCGACCTCGCGCGCGGTCGGCGTGCCGGTGCGGGTCGTGGGCGGGGTGGCGTCGGTGGAGGTCACCCACCCACGCTAGACGAGCGGAATAGGTGCGCAGGGGTTGGCGTTGGAGCGGCCAGATGGTTGAATGTTAAACAAGACGACCAGAGGGAGCACGCCATGCAGTTCGGGATCTTCACCGTCGGCGACGTCACGACCGACCCCACGACCGGTCGCACGCCGACCGAGGCCGAGCGCATCCAGGCGATGGTGACCATCGCGCGGCACGCCGAGGAGGTCGGGCTCGACGTCTTCGCGACCGGCGAGCACCACAACCCGCCGTTCGTCCCCTCGTCGCCCACCACGATGCTCGGCTACATCGCCGCGAAGACCGAGCGCCTCCTCCTGTCGACCTCGACGACGCTCATCACCACGAACGACCCGGTGAAGATCGCCGAGGACTACGCGATGCTCCAGCACCTCGCGGACGGCCGCGTCGACCTCATGATGGGCCGCGGCAACACCGGCCCCGTCTACCCGTGGTTCGGGCAGGACATCCGCAACGGCATCAGCCTCGCGATCGAGAACTACGCGCTGCTGCACCGGCTGTGGCGCGAGGACGTCGTCAGCTGGGAGGGCAAGTTCCGCACCCCGCTGCAGTCGTTCACCTCGACGCCCCGCCCGCTCGACGGCGTCCCGCCGTTCGTCTGGCACGGCTCGATCCGCAGCCCCGAGATCGCCGAGCAGGCCGCGTACTACGGCGACGGGTTCTTCCACAACAACATCTTCTGGCCCATCGAGCACACGCAGCAGATGGTCGCCCTCTACCGCCGCCGGTTCGAGCACTACGGCCACGGCAGCGCCGACCAGGCGATCGTCGGCCTCGGCGGCCAGGTGTTCATGCGGGCCAACAGCCAGGACGCGAAGCGCGAGTTCCGCCCGTACTTCGACAACGCCCCGGTCTACGGCCACGGGCCGTCGATGGAGGACTTCACCGCGCAGACCCCGCTCACGGTCGGCAGCCCGCAGGAGGTCGTCGACCGGTACGCCACGATGCGCGACCACGTCGGTGACTACCAGCGCCAGCTGTTCCTCATGGACCACGCGGGGCTCCCGCTCAAGACCGTCCTCGAGCAGCTCGACCTGCTCGGCGGCGAGGTCGTCCCGGTGCTCCGCAAGGAGCTCGCCGTCGGCCGCCCCGCGCACGTGCCCGACGCCCCGACGCACGCCTCGCTCGTCGCGAAGGCCGGCGGCGCGCACGACGCCACGGTGTACGCGGCGGACGACGTCACGGGCGCGTCGCCCGAGGTCGCGACGGTGACCCGATGACGCGCCGGTCCCTCGCGGTGGTCTCCGCGGGTCTGCGCCAGCCGTCCTCGACGCGCCTGCTCGCCGACCGCCTGACGGAGGCGACCGTCAACGCCCTGCAGCAGAAGGGCGTCGAGGTCGACGTGGAGGTGATCGAGCTCCGTGAGCTCGCGCACCCGCTCACCGACGCGCTGCTCACCGGCTTCTCGAGCGGCCCGCTGCGTGCGGCGATCGAGACCGTGACGCGCGCCGACGGCGTGATCGCGGTCACGCCGATCTTCAGCGGCTCCTACAACGGGATGTTCAAGAACTTCGTGGACGTCCTCGAGCAGGGCGCGCTCGCGGGGACCCCGGTGCTGCTGGGGGCGACCGCCGGCACCGCGCGGCACTCGCTCGCGCTCGAGCACGAGCTCCGGCCGCTGTTCTCCTACCTGCGCTCCGTCGTGGTCCCGACCGGCGTCTTCGCCGCGACCGACGACTTCGGCGCCGTCGAGGGGGCGGCCGGGTCCGACGAGGTCGCCCCGCTCGTCGTCCGGGTCGACCGCGCGGGCCGCGAGCTCGCCGACCTCGTCGCCGCCCGGACCCCGCGCGAGGTGCACGACCCGTTCGCGAGCCCCACGTCGTTCGAGGACCTGCTCGCCGGACGGTGACGGCTCGCCCGCCGGCCCGGGGATGCGCTCCTCGGGCCGGCGGGGCACCGGGAGCCCGCACCCTGCCGCACGACGACGCCCGCCCCTCCGGAGCGACCGGGGGAGCGGGCGTCGTCGTGCGTGCGGGTGCGGCTCAGGCGCCGACCTGGGCGTCGTCCGACATGCCCTCGCGCTCGAACGAGTCGTCCCAGTCGCTGCCGCCGAGGCTCGGCATCATCTCGCGCAGCTGCGGGCGCCACGCGTCGACCCGCGAGGGGAAGCAGCGCTCGAGCAGGTCGACCATCGTCGAGACCGCGGTCGACGCGCCGGGGGAGGCGCCGAGCAGGCCGGCGATCGTGCCGTCCTGCGCCGTCACGAGCTCCGTGCCGAACTCCAGCACGCCGCCCTGGGTCGGGTGCTTCTTGATGACCTGGACGCGCTGGCCCGCGGTGATGAGCTCCCAGTCGCGCGGGTGGGCGGTCGGCATGAACGCGCGCAGCGTGCGCAGCCGGCGCGTCTCGGTCGCGGTGACCTCGCTGACCAGGTACTTGACCAGGTCGACGTTCTTGAGCCCGACAGCGAGCATCGGGACCAGGTTGCCGGGCCGGATCGAGCGGATCAGGTCGAGCGGCGAGCCGGCCTTGAGGAACTTCATGCTCCACCCGGCGTACGGCCCGAAGAGCAGGGCGGTCTGGCCGTCGACCACGCGCGTGTCGAGGTGCGGCACCGACATCGGCGGCGAGCCGACGTCGGCCTTGCCGTAGACCTTCGCCTGGTGCTGCGCGACGAGGTCGGGGTTCGTGGTCCGCAGGAACTGCCCGCTGATCGGGAAGCCGCCGTAGCCCTTGGCCTCCTTGATGCCCGACTTCTGCAGCAGGTGCAGCGCGCCGCCGCCCGCCCCGATGAAGACGAAGCGCGCGTCGATCGTGCGGCGGCGCGGGCTCGCGTTCCAGCGGCGGTCGGCGACGGTGAGGCGCCAGGTGCCGTCGCGGCGCTGCCGGAGCCGGCGGACCTCGTGCTCGAGGCGGACCGTCGCACCCCGCTGCACGACGCCGTCGACCAGGCCGCGCGTGAGGGCCCCGAAGTCGACGTCGGTGCCCTCGGGGGCCCGGGTCGCGGCGACCGGCTCGTCGCCGACGCGGCCCTCGACGAGCAGCGGGGCCCACGAGCGGATGACCTCGAGGTCGTCCGTGAACTCCAGGCCCGCGAAGAGGTGGTGCGTGCGCAGGGCCTCGGCGCGCCGGCGCAGGTAGTCGACGTTCTCGGCGCCGCGCACGAACGTCAGGTGCGGCGTCGGGGACAGGAACGCGAAGCCCTCGGGCAGCCGGCCGCTCGTGAGCAGGAAGTGCCACAGCTCGCGCGAGAGCTCGAACTGCTCGTTGATCGTCACGGCCTTCGCGATGTCGATCGAGCCGTCGGGGCGCTCGGGGGTGTAGTTGAGCTCGCACAGGGCGGCGTGCCCCGTGCCCGCGTTGTTCCAGGCGTTCGAGCTCTCCTCGGCGAGCGCGTCGCGGCGCTCCAGGATCTCGATCGACCAGGTGGGCTCGAGGACGGAGATCATCGAGGCGAGCGTCGCGCTCATGATCCCGCCGCCGACGAGGACGACATCGACAGTGCTGGCGTGGTCCGTCACCCCCTAATCATAGGATGACCTCAGGACGCAAACCCACCCCCTGTCCGGATCCCGGTCATCCCATGACCGGCTTGGTCGTCCCATGGACCTGGGGATGACCGACGGGCACGGCGACGGTCCGGCCGGCTCGCAGCCGGACGCCTTGGGCACGCCGCCTCCGGCTAGCGGATCGCCTGCGCGACGACGCGGATCATCCGGCTCGTCGCCTCGTCCGGCGTCGTGCGCGTCCGGCGCCCCGCGCGGGCGACGGCCCGGGCGGCCCCGGGTGCGGGCTCGGTCAGCGTGAGCTCGAGTCGCGTGAGCCGCTCGCCCCACACCCCGGCGAGCAGCGGGTCGTCGAGCAGCCGGACCGTCGTCGTCGCGACGACCGTCTCGGGGTCCCACGTGAGCCGCACGCCCCGACCGCCCGAGAGGGGCCGGGTCACGACGCCGCCGCGCTCGGCGGTGACGACGCCCGCGAGGAGGTAGTGGACGCGCAGCCCCGCGGGCGAGGCCTCGTCGTCCGGGCTGCCGTCGTCCGGGCGGCCGTCGTCCGCGCTGCCGTCCTCCGCGAGGTGACCGCCGTCGGCCGCGGTCCCGCGCGCCGTCGCCCCCGACGCGCCGGCCCCTCCCGGCGCACCGCGCGCGCCCGCGCGTCCCGGTCCGCCGTCGTGCCCCGCCCGCCCGAGGTCCCACGCGTCCTCGATCGTCACGCAGCGCCGCCGGCGGTCGAGCACGACCGTGCGCACCCCGGTCGCGCCGGGGAGGTCGTACGCCTCCGAGAGGTCGAGCGCGACGCTCGTGACGTCGTCCCCGGGCGTCACGCGCACGTCCCGGGCGCGGTACCGGGCGCCCGTGCCCTGCGTCGTCCACGCCGGTTCGGGGACGTTGTGCCAGCTGCTCTGCATCGTCCACAGCGTGAAGCGCTCCGCGCCGAAGGTCGCCGCGGTGTACGTCGGCTGGCCTGCGTCCACGACGAGCGGCACGCCGTCGACCGCGACGACGACCGAGCCGACGTCGTTGTGGTTGTCGTGCTCGCCGTTGTGCCCGCCCTTGACGGTCACGCAGAGCCCGCGTGCGGAGCCGAGCCGCTCACGTGCGACGACGATCTGGGTCGTGGGCAGCCACACGTCGCGCTCGAGCGGCGGGTGCTCGCGGTGGGCGTCGCGCCAGGCCGGGTCGGCGAGCCCCTGGAGCGCGCGACCGAGGCCGGCGCGCTCGGTCACCGACGGGAGGCCGGGCTCGCGGTACGACGCGGCGTGCAGGCGCACCTGCTCGTCGTCGAGCGTCTGCGCCCAGCGGTGCAGCACGTGCCACGCCTGGTCGCGTGGGGGCCGCGCCGGGCTGTCGGCGACGTCGAGGTACCAGTCGCCGCCGAGCTGCATGCGGTGCGGGAACCGGACGGTCTCGCGCACGACCGGCACCGCGCGCGCGTCGAGCACCCCGCCGCTCGCGTGCGCGAGGACCTCGAGCGCCTCGAGCGCGCGCCCGGCGCCGTTCCACCACGACGTGTACCCCTCGTCGCTGCTGCCGTCCGCGGGGAGGGTGTCGAGGAACTGGTCGAGGCCGGAGATCGCGTGCTCGACGGCCTCGGCGCGCTCACCCGGGTCGTCGAGCAGCGCGAGGGCCGCGACGAGCACGTGACCGTGGATCCACGGGTTCCAGTTGTGCGCCCAGCCGTCGCGCCGGAGCCAGTGCCAGTCGCGCCGGTCGACGAACGGGCGCAGGACGCGCGTCCGGGCCTCGGCGCGCAGGCGCTCGCGGACGCCGGGGGCGTGGTCGTCGAGCGCCTCGCCGAGCGTGTGGTCGATCCAGGCGAGCTGCCCGACGACCTCCGCGGCGCCGAGGTCGAGCGACGGCGACCCCGCCGGCGGCAGCGCCCACCCGTGCAGGCGGAGCCCCTCGTCGTGCGCGGGCCAGCACCAGCTGCTCTGCTCGCACAGCAGGACCACGCCGTCGGCCACCTCGTCGAGCCAGCGGCGCTCGCCGGTCGTCGTGGCGAGCACGGCGGCGCGCGTGAGGCGCTCCTGGCGACGGGCGACCTGGTCCTCGTACGCGGTGCGGTTGCCGTCGCGCAGGTAGCGGGCGTAGTGCGAGGTGAGCGGCTGCGGCCAGGGCTCCTCGAGGTCGAGCTCGCCGCGCAGCCGGAACGCCGCGACGGTGGGCTGGTCGACGGCGTCCCACAGCGCCCGCGCGTGCACCGGGCGCACGGGGTGCGCCGCCAGGCCGCCCCCGAGCAGCTCCGTGAGGCGGTCCCGACGGGCGTGGGGTCCCCACGCGCGGGTGAGCGGGCCCGTCGGCACCGGGCCCGCGGGCACCGGGCCGGTCGGCACCGGGCCGGTCGGCACCGCGGCGGTCGAGGTGCGGGCCGGTGCGGGCGGCTGCGGCGTCACTGTCGCGGTGCCCGCGGTGCGGTCGTCTTCCACGTGTCCTCCGTCGGACGGTGGTTCGGCGGTCCGCCCGCGGGGTCGGCGGTCCGACGCGTCGGGTGATGGGCGTCGTCGGGCCGGCGCACCGGTCCCCTGCGGGGCGCTCACGGCCTTCCGGGGACGTTACCCGCGGATGCGGTGATTGCCTCCGACGGGCTGCGGGGAATGTGCGTCGAACCGCCTCGAATAATCGTTTAAGCGGCCGGGCAATTGCGAATGCAGCACCCGCCCGGCAATGACCTTCCGGTCAGTGACGGTCTCCTGACCGCGGCGACCGGGGGCGCCGTCCGTGTCGCGTGCGCTGGTGGCGTTCGCCGGAGTGCCCTCGTCCGGACGGGGGAACGAACGAGTGAACCTTGCAGCAAGTTGCTGCAAGACGTTGCCGAGCGGCTTCCCGGCGGTCTACGGTCCGAGCGCCGGTCGCCCTCGCGCCGGGCGGTCGCGACCGCAGCAGCAGCCCCAGGAGCTCCCGATGCGACGACGCATCCACGTCGGCGGTGCCGCCGCCCTCGTCCTCACGCTCGCCCTCGCGGGGTGCGGGACCTCGGGTGCGGACGTGCCTGCGGTCGGCGCACGGGAACGGTCCCTCGTCGTCTGGGTGGACGAGGACCGGGCGAGCGCGATCGAGGGCCTCGCGGGGTCGTTCGGCGCCGAGGCGGGCGTCGCGATCGACGTCGTCCCGCGCACGAGCGAGACGCTACGCGCCGACTACGTGCGCGCGGTCACGCAGGGCGAGGGCCCGGACGTGCTCATCGGCGCGCACGACTGGCTCGGCGAGCTCGTGACGAACGGCGTCGTCCAGTCGGTCGAGCTCGACGATCCCGCCGCGTTCGCCCCGGCGGCCGTCGAGGCCGTGACCTACGACGGGGTCACGTACGGCGTGCCCCTCTCGATCGAGAGCGTCGCGCTCGTGCGCAACGACGCCCTCGCGACCGCGACGCCCGCCACGTTCGACGAGGTCGTCGCGCAGGGGGAGGCGCTGGTCACCGCGGGCCGCGCGAAGCGCCCGCTCCTGGTGCAGCAGGGCGACGGCGGCGACCCGTACCACCTGTACCCGGTGCAGACGTCGTTCGGTGCCCCGGCCTTCCGCGCGGCCGAGGACGGCTCCTACACCGCGGAGCTCGCGCTCGGTGGCGAGGCGGGGCACGCGTTCGCGCGGTACCTCCGGAGCCTGGCCGAGCGCGACGTGCTCGACCCGGCGGTCACGTCCGAGACCGCGACGCAGGCGTTCCTCGCGGGCGAGTCCCCGTACGTGCTGACCGGGCCGTGGAGCACGGCGGCGTTCGTCGAGGCGGGCATGGACATCACCGTGCTCCCCGTGCCGCCCGCCGGGACCTCGCCGGCGCAGCCGTTCGTCGGCGTGCAGGGGGCCTTCGTGAACAACCTGTCGCTGCACCAGGAGGAGGCGCGCGCGTTCGTCGGCGACTTCCTCGCGACGCCCGAGGCGCAGCTGGCGCTCTACCGCGCCACGAGCCGGGCGCCCGCGCTGACCGCGGCGCTCGACCAGATCACCGACGACCCGGTCACGACCGGCTTCGCCGACGCGGGCGCGCAGGGGGCGCCGATGCCCGCGATCCCGCAGATGGGCATGGTGTGGCTGTACTGGGGGTCGACCGAGGCGTCGATCGCGAGCGGCGAGGGCGACCCTGCCGCGCTGTGGGACCAGATGGTCGCGAACATCGAGGCGTCGATCGCCGCGGAGCTCTGAGGCGCTCGGCCGGAGTCTCGGGCGACAGCGCGGCCCGGAGCGCGGCCGACAGCGCGGTAGGCGGCACGGCGGGCGGCACGGCCGACAGCGCGGCGCACAGGGGCGCGCCGAAACGATTCTGAGCCGCCCGCCGTCGTTGTGCGCGCTCACATCGCGGCGCTACGGTCGCCGAGCCGGTCGGGAAGCGCTATCCAAGATCGCCCGCCGGCTCGTCCGACCCCACCTCGGCCCGGCTCCGGCGGCACCGACGCCGCCGTCGCTCGGCACCCGACGAAAGGCTCCTCAGTGACGACACGACCCATCCGGGCGTCCCGCGCCCGACGACTGCGCAGCGCGCTCGCGGGAGCGGCGGCCCTCGCCGTCGCCGCCGCGGGCGCCCTCCTGACCGCGCCGGCAGCCCAGGCCGCCTCGGTCGACACGAGCGCCTGGTACGTCCTGCTCAACCGGCAGAGCGGCAAGGCGCTCGACGTCCTCAGCTGGTCCACCGCGGACGGCGGCCAGCTCATCCAGTACGCGCGCGCCGACGGCGCCAACCAGCAGTTCCAGTTCGTGTCCTCGGGCGACGGCTGGTACCGCGTCAAGTCGCGGCACTCCGGCAAGGTGCTCGACGTCTGGGAGTGGAGCACCGCCGACGGTGCCGAGATCCGCCAGTGGACCGACACGGGCGGCGACAACCAGCAGTTCAAGCTCTCCGACTCCGAGGGCGGGCGCGTGCGGCTCGTCTCGAAGCTCAGCAACAAGGTCGTCCAGGTCAAGGACCGCTCGACCGCGGACGCCGCGCTGATCGTCCAGGGCACCAACACGAACGCCTACAACCAGCAGTGGGAGCTCGTGAAGGTCGGCTCGGGCAGCACCCCGCCGCCCACGACGCCGCCGCCGTCGACCGGCGCGTGGCCCTCCCCGTCCTCGTCGCAGAAGGTCTCCTCGACGATCCAGGTCAGCGGGACCCGGGACGCGGGCTACGTGCGCTACTACGGCATCAGCTCGGGCGGCCAGGACGAGAGCCAGCCGCCGATCTTCCAGCTCGCGGACGGCGCGGTGCTCCGCAACGCGATCATCGGCACGGGCGCGGGCGACGGCATCCACTGCACCGGGACGTGCACGCTCGAGAACGTCTGGTGGGAGGACGTCGGCGAGGACGCCGCGACGCTCAAGGGCTCGAGCTCGTCGCAGGTCATGACCGTCAGCGGCGGCGGCGCGCGCTCCGCGTCGGACAAGGTGTTCCAGCACAACGGCCCGGGCACCTTCGTCATCAAGAACTTCCAGGTCTCCGACTTCGGGAAGCTCTACCGCTCGTGCGGCAACTGCTCCAAGCAGTACGCCCGCACGGTCCGGGTCGAGAACGTCACGGTCACGGCGCCCGGCAAGTCGCTCGTCGGGATCAACTCCAACCTGGGTGACAAGGCGACGCTCTCGGGGATCACGATCGTCGGGGACTCCTCGAGGAAGATCGCGATCTGCGAGGAGTACAAGGGCGTCACGTCCGGCGAGCCCAGCAAGATCGGGTCCGGCCCGTCCGCCGCGTGCGGGTACTCGTCGTCCTCGATCACGTACCGCTGAGCCGGGGCGCGCTCGCCCGGCTCGTCGCCGGGCGCGTCGTCGCCCCAGGTGTGCCCGGCCCGTCGCAGCTCGCTGCGGCGGGCCGGGTGTCTGCGTACGCCGCGGTCGCCTCGCACCGGAAAGCGTTATCCATATCGTTTCTGGCGCGGCTCGAGCCATTGCGGGCCGCCCGGCTGGCTGCCTAGCGTCGGCGGTGCAGCCCGGGGAAGCGCTATCCCGGTGCGGCGGCCCGGCTGGGTCGCCACGCAGCTCCCCGGCAACGCCGCTGGGGAGGCCGGCCCACCACGGAAGGCACACCACGTGGATCTCACGAAGGACACCCGGACGCCGACGCGTCCGGCCGACCCCGGACCGCGGCACGCACGCCGCGGGATCGCGGTCACGCTCGCGCTGGCCGTCGGTGCGCTCGGTGCCGTCGTCGGCGCCCAGGGGGCGACCGCGGCACCGCCCAGCATCGACACCTCGGCCTGGTACGAGCTCGAGAGCTGGCGCTCCCGGCTCGTCCTCGGCGTCGACGGTGCCTCGACCGCCGACGGCGCCGCCGTCGTGCAGGAGGCCTCGACCGGGGCGGCGAGCCACCGCGTGCGGTTCCTCGACTCGGGGAGCGGCTACTACCGCGTCGCGTTCGCCCACTCCGGCAAGGTCGTGACGATCGGCGGCTCCGCGTCGTCGCTCGCGACGCAGGCGACCGACTCGGGCGACGCCAGCCAGCAGTTCTCGGTCGCGGCCGGCTCGTCGGGCCGCATCAAGCTCGTCAACCGGGCCAGCGGGCTCGCGCTGCAGGTCGTCGACAGCTCGAAGGTGTCCGGCGCGCGCTGGAACCAGGCCGGGGACACCAACGCGAACAACCAGCAGATCACGCTGCGCAAGGTCACAGGGACCACCCCGGAGCCGACCGCCAGCCCGACCGCGACGGCCAGCCCGAGCCCGACCGTGACGTCGAGCCCGACCCCGACCGTCACGTCCAGCCCGACGCCGACGCAGACCACCACCCCGAGCGGCTCGTGGCCGAGCGCCACGTCGCAGCAGAAGGTCTCGTCGACCATCCAGGTCTCGGGCACGCTCGACGGCCGGCTCGTCCGGTACTACGGCATCTCCTCGGGCGACCAGGGCGAGAGCCAGCCGCCGATCTTCCAGCTCGCCGACGGCGCGGTGCTCAAGAACGTCATCATCGGCACGGGCGCCGGCGACGGCGTGCACTGCACCGGGACCTGCACGCTCCAGAACGTCTGGTGGGAGGACGTCGGCGAGGACGCCGCGACGCTCAAGGGCACCAGCACGTCGCAGGTCATGACCGTCACGGGCGGCGGCGCCAAGGGCGCGAGCGACAAGGTCTTCCAGCACAACGGCCCGGGCACGTTCGTCATCACGGGAGGCTTCCAGGTCACCGGCTTCGGCAAGCTCTACCGCTCGTGCGGCAACTGCTCCACGCAGTACGCGCGCACCGTCAAGGTCGACGGCGTCCAGGTGACCACGCCGGGCAAGTCGCTCGTCGGGATCAACTCCAACCTCGGCGACAAGGCGACGCTCCGCAACGTCACGATCATCGGCGACTCGTCGCGCAAGATCTCGATCTGCGACGAGTACAAGGGCGTCACCTCCGGCGAGCCCTCGAAGGTCCGCTCCGGCCCGTCGGCCGCGTGCGGGTACTCCACGTCCGACATCACCTACCGGTGAGGCACGCGCTCGCCGTCCGCCGGTGAGCGCGTCCCACCGCCCGACGACGCCCGGCCGTCCGCACCCCTCGCGGACGGCCGGGCGTCGTCGCGTCCGCCATCAGGGGCGACACCGGCGGCTCCTTCTCTCAGCAGTTCTCACACGGCCCGCCCGAGGGCTGTGCGCGGAGGTTTCCCTCCGTGTCATCGACGCGCGCGCACGAGCGAAACATCGGCTTCCTAGCGTCAGGGCACACGGCCACGGTTCTCCACCGACTCCCGGCCGTCCCCCTCAGGAGGCAGTGATGGCGACACCCACCACCATGACCCCCGCCGGCAGCGTCGCCGGACCCACGGACACCGCGACCGCCCTCGACCCGACCCTCGCGCCCCCGGCGCACGCGCGTCGCGGCCGCTGGATCGACCAGTGGGACCCGGAGGACCCGACGTTCTGGGCGAACGGGGGCCGGCGGGTCGCGCAGCGCAACCTCTACGGCTCGATCTTCGCGGAGTTCCTCGGCTTCGCGGTGTGGGCCGTGTGGAGCATCGTCGTCCCGCAGCTCCCCGCGGCGGGATTCGCGTTCACGGTGGACCAGATGTTCTGGCTCATCGCGGTCCCGAGCCTCGTGGGCGCGACACTGCGCATCCCGTACACGTTCGCGGTCCCGCTGTTCGGCGGCCGGAACTGGACCATCGTCTCGGCGCTCCTGCTCCTCGCGCCGACCGCGGCCATCGCGTGGGCCGTCCAGCGGCCCGAGACGCCGTTCGGCGTCATGCTCGCGATCGCGGCGCTCGCCGGGGTCGGCGGCGGCAACTTCGCCTCGTCGATGGCGAACATCTCGTTCTTCTACCCCGCGAAGGAGAAGGGCAAGGCGCTCGGCCTCAACGCGGCGGGCGGCAACATGGGCACGGCGGCCGTGCAGTTCGCGGTGCCGATCGTCATCGCCATCGGCGCCGGGATCTCGCTCGAGCGCGCCGGGCTCATGTTCATCCCGTTCATCCTGCTCGCCGCGTTCGTCGCGTGGCGCTTCATGGACAACCTGACGATGGCCAAGGCCGACTACAAGTCGTTCGCCGACGCGACCCGCAACCGGCACACGTGGATCATCTCGTTCCTGTACATCGGCACGTTCGGCTCGTTCATCGGCTACGCGGGTGCGTTCCCGACGCTGCTCAAGGGCCAGTTCCCCGAGGTCACCGTGTCGATCGCGTTCCTCGGCGCCCTCGTCGGCTCGCTGGCCCGGCCGCTGGGCGGGATCCTCGCCGACCGGCTCGGTGGTGCCCGGGTGACGATCGGCTCCTACGTCGGCATGGGGCTCGGGGCGTTCGGAGCGATCATGGCCCTGCGTGAGCACGTCTTCGCGCTCTTCCTCGCCTCCTTCCTCCTGCTGTTCGTCTCGACCGGGCTCGGCAACGGCTCGACCTACCGGATGATCCCCGCGGTGTTCGCGGCCGGGGCCGGCACGGGCGTGAGCCTCGACCGGGCCCTCAAGGCCGCGGCCGGGTGCATCGGCATCGCCGGCGCGATCGGAGCGTTCGGCGGGTTCCTGATCCCGCGGACGTTCGCGATGTCGACCGCGCAGACCGGCAGCCTCGAGGCCGCGCTGTGGGTGTTCATCGGGGTCTACGCGGTCATGTCGGCCGTGACGTGGGCCGTGTACCAGCGCCGCGGCGCGGCGATGGCCGAGGCCCGCATCTGATGGTGGCCCTGCCCGCGGTGGCGGCCCCCCGTGCGTCCGACGACGCGCGGGGGACCGCCACGCACTGCCCCTACTGCGCGCTGCAGTGCGCGATGCGCCTCACGCCCAAGGACGCCTACGCCGCCGCGGGCCCACCCGCGCCCGGGACCGACCCGGCCGCGCCGGTCACCGTCGAGGGCCGCGACTTCCCGACGAACCGCGGCGGGCTGTGCCAGAAGGGCTGGACGAGCGCGAGCGTCCTGCGCACCGGCGACCGGCTCACGACCCCGTGGGTCCGGGTCCGCGGTGAGCTGCGCCCCGCGACGTGGGACGACGCGCTCGACCTCGTCGCCGCGAGGCTGCGAGCCCTCGCCGCGGAGCACGGGCCGCAGTCCGTCGCGGTGTTCGGCGGCGGTGGGCTGACCAACGAGAAGGCGTACGCGCTCGGCAAGTTCGCGCGGACCGTGCTGCGCACCCCCAACATCGACTACAACGGCCGGTTCTGCATGGCGAGCGCCGCCGCGGGTGCCAACCGGACCCTCGGCGTCGACCGTGGCCTGCCGTTCCCGCTCGAGGACGTCGGCGGCGCGCAGGCCGTGCTGCTGCTCGGCTCGAACCTCGCCGAGACCATGCCGCCGTCGCTCCAGCACCTCGCGGGCGTGCGGGCCGCGGGCGGGCTCGTCGTGGTCGACCCGCGCCGGTCCGCGACCGCCGACCTCACCGCCGACGGGCAGGGCCTGCACGTCCAGCCGGTGCCCGGGACCGACCTCGTCGTGCTGCTCGCGCTCGCGCACGTCGTGCTCGCCGAGGGGCTCGCCGACGCGGCGTACCTCGAGCGCCGCACGACCGGGCTCGACGACCTGCGCCGGTCCGTCGCCGCGTGGTGGCCCGAGCGCGCCGAGCAGGTCAGCGGCGTCCCCGCCACGACGCTGCGGGCCGTCGCCCGGCTGCTCGCTGCCGCGTCGCCGTCCCGCGGGGGTGCGGGCGCGTACGTGCTGACCGGGCGCGGCGTCGAGCAGAGCAGCCAGGGGACCGCGACCGTGACCGCCGCGATCGACCTCGCCCTGCTGCTCGGGCTGCCGGGCCGCACCGGCAGCGGCTACGGCGCGATCACCGGGCAGGGCAACGGCCAGGGCGGGCGCGAGCACGGCCAGAAGGCCGACCAGCTGCCCGGCTACCGGTCCATCGAGGACGACGCCGCACGCGCGCACGTCGCGGCGGTCTGGGGCGTCGACCCTGCCGACCTGCCGCGCTCCGGGCTGCCCGCGGTCGAGCTCCTGCGCCGCCTCGGGACGCCCGACGGGCCCCGCGCGCTGCTCGTGCACGGCTCGAACGTCGTCGTGAGCGCGCCCGACGCCGACCGCCTGCGTGAGCGGATCGCCGCGCTCGAGCTTCTCGTCGTGTGCGACGTCGTGCCGTCCGAGACGGCGCTGCTCGCCGACGTGGTGCTCCCCGTGACCCAGTGGGCCGAGGAGGAGGGCACCATGACGTCGCTCGAGGGCCGCGTCATCCGGCGGCGCAAGGCCCTCGAGCCGCCGCCCGGCGTGCGCAGTGAGCTCGACGTGCTCGCCGACCTCGCCGCCCGGCTCGGGTCCACGGTGCACTTCGGCACCGACCCCGCCGAGGTCTTCGACGAGCTCGCCCGCGCGAGCGCCGGCGGCCGGGCCGACTACTCGGGGCTCAGCCACGCCCGCCTCGATGCCGAGCCGGACCTGTTCTGGCCGTGCCCGGCGACGCCCGACGGCGAGCCGCCGCACCCCGGCACGAAGCGGTTGTTCACGCGCGACTTCCCCCAGCCCGACGGGCGCGCACGACTGGTCCCCGTCGACCACGTGGGCCCCGCCGACGACCTGCGGCCCGGTGCGCCGCTGTACCTGATCACCGGGCGCGTGCTCGCGCACTACCAGTCGGGGGCGCAGACCCGGCGCGTGCCCGCGCTCGTGCGCACGTCGCCCGGTCCCTACGTCGAGGTGCACCCGCTGCTCGCGGAGCGGCTCGGCGTCGAGGACGGCGCCCCGGTGCACCTCGCGACGGCGCGCGGCGGGCTCGTCGCGCGGACCCGGGTCAGCGACGCGGTGCGCGCCGACACGGTGTTCATGCCGTTCCACTGGAGCGGCCAGGGCAGCGTCAACCGGCTGACCAACGACGCCACGGACCCGGTCTCGGGGATGCCGGAGTTCAAGGTGTGCGCGGTCCAGGTGACCCGGTGGGACGGGCCGTGGGACGGGTTCGAGCCGGTCGACGCGGGGGCCGAGCCCGTCGCGGCAGGTGTCAGGGACGACGGCGGCGCGCACGCGCCGGGGACGGCGGGGGCATGAGCAGCAGCAACGGCACGACGCGGGTGGTCGTCGTCGGGCACGGCATGGTCGGGTCGCGGTTCGCGGACGACCTGCACGCGCGCGACGCCGAGCGGCGCTTCCACGTCACGGTGCTCGGCGCGGAGGAGTACGAGCCCTACAACCGGGTCCTGCTCTCCGAGGTCGTCGCGGGCAAGCTCGACGTGGCGTCACTGAGCCTGCCGCGCAGCGTGCGCGAGCGGACCTCGGTGCTGCCGGGCACGAGCGCCGTCGCGCTCGACCGCGCCCGGCAGCTCGTCGTGGACGCCGCCGGGTGCACGTACCCGTACGACGTCGTGGTGCTCGCGACCGGCGCGCGGGCCCGCATCCCGGCGCTCGACGGCCTCGGGACGGCAGACGACGACGCCGCGCTCCCGGCGGGCGTGCACGCGCTGCGCACGCTCGACGACGCGCGCGAGATCGTCGCGGCAACCGTGAACGCGCGCACGGCGGTCGTCGTCGGTGCGGGTGTGCTCGGGCTGGAGGTGGCGTGCGGGCTCGCGCACCGGGGGCTCGACGTGACCGTGGTGCACGGCGGAGCGAGCCTCATGGACCGCCAGCTCGACGGCGACGCCGGGGCGGTCGTGACCGGCGAGCTCGGGCGCCTCGGCATCGGGGTGCGCCTCGCGGCCCGCACGCAGGAGGTGCTCGTGCGCGACGGCCGGCTCGAGGGCGTGCGGCTCGAGGGCGGCGAGCGGCTCGACGCCGACCTCCTCGTGCTCACCGCCGGCACCGTCCCGGAGGTCGGGCTCGCGCAGCGCGCCGGGCTCGACGTCGCGCGCGGCGTCGTCGTCGGACCCGACCTCGCGGCGCCCGCCGACCCCCGCGTGTTCGCGATCGGCGACTGCGCCGAGCCGCCCGAGGGCGGGTCCGGGCTGATCGCGCAGGGCTGGGACCAGGCGCGGCGGCTCGCGCTGCTGCTCACGGGTCAGCGCGACGACCCCGCGGACGCCGACCCGGACGTTGTCGCCGTCCCGACGGGTGCCCCGCTGCCGCAGGGCGGGACGGACGTGGTGCGGGTCAAGGCCGTGGGCCTCGACGTCGTGTCGATGGGCGTGAGCGGCACGCGCCGCGGGAGCGACGCCGGGCACCGCTCGGTCCGGCTGACGGACCCCGTGGGCGGGCGGCACGTCGAGGTCGTCGTCGCGGACGGCCGGGTCGTCGGCGCCACGTGCGTCGGCGCCGGTCAGGTCGCCGCGGACCTCGTCGCGGCCTACACCCGGGCCACGCCCGCGCCGTCGGACCCCGCGCAGCTGCTCCTGCGGCCCGTCGGCGGGGCCCCCGAGCCCGCCGCGTCGCCGACCCTCATGCCCGACCGCACCACGGTGTGCCGGTGCAACGGCGTGACGAAGGGCGAGATCGTGGCGTGCTGGCGCCACGGCGCCGACACCGTCGAGGACGTCGCGCGGGAGACCCGGGCGACGACGGGCTGCGGCGGGTGCAAGGACGTGGTGTGCGGTCTGCTGGACTGGCTCGGGACTTCCGACCCGGACCGGGCACGGGCACGCGAGCCGCGCCGGGCGGTCGGCGACGTCGTCGCCGAGGTCGAGGAGCCGGCGCGGGCCCGGGGGTGACCCGCCGCGGCCGGCCCGTCAGTCCGCGAGGGCTCGTTGCCGCCGCGGTGCCGACGTCTTGCGCGCCGCGGTGATGAACGGCTCGAGGGCGCGCAGCAGGTCGTCACGGTGCGCGTCCGTCAGGTCGATCTCGTACCGGGTGTCGCCCCACGCGAAGCGGTAGGTCCGTGCTCCCTCCGAGCCGTCGAGGTCGTCGGTCACGAGGACGCGCGTCTGGGTGGCCATCAGGCGATCATCCCGCACGCCAGGCACGGAGGCGCGACCGGCGTGCGGCCGGCGGGCAGCACGCTCCGGACCTCACCTCGCGGGTCCTGAACGTGCGTCCAGAAATCCTCACGCGATTCCCCGTCCCGTCGATAGATGAACCGTCAACGAAAGTGACGGCACCGGGCGGGCGCTCGCGCCGTCAAGAGGTTCGGGGGAGCCATGCTCGAAGCGCCGGAAGACCTGCACGCACCGAGCCGCGCGGGCGTCCGGCCCGTGTCGGGGCGTCACCGTGGGCGCTCGGGCGAGGGGGCTCCCGGAGCCGCAGCACCCGCGGCCGCCGCGCCCGCCGAGCACCAGGGCTCCTCGGGCCGGAGCGCGGTCCCGCTGCTGCCCGTGCCGCAGCCCGGCCCCGGCGGCCACGGCCTCGACCTCGGGGCGGCGGCCGGTCCGTGGCTCGTGACGCACGTCCGCCGCCGCGTCGCCAACGTCGCCCTCGGCCACGGGGCGTCGCCCGACGAGAGCCTCGTCGTCGAGCTCCTCGCGAGCGAGCTCGTCACCAACGCCGTGGTGCACGGCCCCGAGCACGGGCACGTCGGGGTGCGCACCGCGTACCGGGACGGCGCGTTCAGCGTGGCGGTCAGCGACGAGGGGGCCGGGCTGCCGGTCCTGCGCGACCCGCACCCGACCGAGCTGTCGGGGCGCGGCCTGCACGTCGTGGCCAACCTCGCGTCCGTGTGGGGCATCGAGCCCACGACCGCGGGGAAGACGGTGTGGTTCACCGTGGAGCTCACGCGCGGCGTGGACCGCGGCTCGCGGCAGGGCTGAGGGCGGGCCGCGGCGCGCCTGTGCCCGCGGCGCGGGGCGGCCGGGTGCGGACCGCGCACGGCTCGGGCGGTCGACGCCGTGAGGTCCCGGTCCCGCCCGCCGGGTGAACGTTCACCCGCGCGTCACCGGCGGGTCGCCGCACGGTCGGACGGGGTGCCTAGCGTCCGGGACGCCCCTCGCCGTCCCCTTTCTGCCCCGGAGGCATCCTCGTGACCCTCGCGCCCGAGTTCCGCTCGCTGCTGCCCATGGCCGGGCACGTCCGCGGCAAGCGCAGCGCCGTGACCTGCCACCTCAAGTGCGGGGACGCGTGCGCGCAGCCCGTCCCGAACACGAGCGACAACGCGTACTTCCGGGACGTCGCGAGCGCCGCGCTGAGCCGCCGGTCCGTCCTCGGTGGCCTCGGCGCCGGGGCCCTCGCGCTCGTCGTCGGCCCGACGCTCGGCGCGCAGCCCGCTGCGGCGCACGGCAAGGGCCACGGCCCCGCGAAGGGCCTCGCGTTCGGCCCGATCGCGCCGGTCCCCGCGGCGGTCGACGCGTTCACGGTGCCCGACGGCTACCGCTGGGCGCCCGTCATCCGCTGGGGCGACCCGATCCTGCGCCACGCTCCCGCGTTCGACCGCGACGCGCAGACCGCCGAGGCGCAGGCGGGCCAGTTCGGCTACAACAACGACTACCTCGACATCGTCCCGATGCTGCCGACCGGCCGGGACCGCAGCCGCGGCGACAAGGGTGCGCTGCTCGTCGCGAACCACGAGTACACCAACGAGAACCTCATGTTCCCGCCGTCGACGGACCCCGCCGTCCTCGCCGAGCGCAAGCGCATCGCCATGAACGCGCACGGCATGAGCATCGTCGAGCTGCGCCGCTCGGGCCCGGGCAAGCCGTGGGAGTACCTGCGGATCGGCGGCTACAACCGCCGCATCACCGCCTCGACGCCGTTCGCGTTCACCGGGCCCGCGGCGGGCTCGGAGCTGCTCCGCACGGTCGACGACCCCGAGGGGCGCACGGCGCTCGGCACGCTCAACAACTGCGCGGGCGGCACGACGCCGTGGGGCACGGTCCTGTCGGGCGAGGAGAACGTCAACCAGTACTTCCGCACGCGCGGCACGTCCCTGCGCGAGCAGCGCTACGGGCTCGCGGACAAGGCGACGACGCGCGGCTGGGAGGAGATCGAGCCCCGGTTCGACGCCCGCAACGCCGGCTACGAGAACGAGCCCAACCGGTTCGGCTGGATCGTCGAGGTCGACCCGCACGACCCCGAGTCGGTCCCGGTCAAGCACACCGCGCTCGGCCGGTTCAAGCACGAGGGCGCCAACGTGATCCTCGCGCCGTCGGGCCAGGTCGTCGCGTACATGGGCGACGACGAGCGCTTCGACTACCTGTACAAGTTCGTCTCGCGCGACACGATGCGCACGGGCTCGAAGCGGTCCGACCGCGAGCACAACAAGACCCTGCTCTCGGCGGGCTCGCTGTACGTCGCGCGCTTCCAGGGCGACTCGCCGGCCGCCGAGATCACGGGCACGGGCGCGCTGCCGTCGGACGGCGAGTTCGACGGCACCGGCGAGTGGATCCCGCTCGTCGTCGACGGCGTGAGCCACGTCCCCGGGTTCACGACCGAGGAGGTGCTCGTCTTCACGCGCCTCGCGGCCGACACCGTGGGCGCGACGAAGATGGACCGCCCCGAGGACGTCGAGCCGAACCCGCACACGGGCCGCGTCTACGTCGCGTGCACCAACAACACCGACCGCGGCAAGGCCGGCAAGGAGGGTGCGACCGAGCCCAACCCGCGCGTCGCGAACCGGGACGGCCACGTCGTCGAGATCACCGAGGACGGCGACGACCCGACCGCCTCGACCTTCCGCTGGACGCTCCTGCTCGTGTGCGGTGACCCGGCGGTGGGGACCGCGACCTACTTCGCGGGATTCCCGGCGGAGCAGGTCTCGCCCATCTCCTGCCCCGACAACCTCGCGTTCGACGCGGCGGGGAACCTCTGGATCTCCACGGACGGCCAGCCGGGCACGATCGGCTACGGCGACGCGCTGTTCAAGGTCCCGCTCGAGGGGACCGAGCGCGGCCACGTCCAGCAGTTCCTCTCGGTGCCCGCCGGCGCCGAGACCTGCGGGCCCGTGATCCGCTCGGACGAGTCCATGGTGTTCGTCGCGGTGCAGCACCCGGGCGAGGACGGGTCGTTCGAGGCGCCGCAGTCCAACTTCCCGGACTACGTGGCGGCCGACCGCCGGCCGAAGCGGGGCCAGGCGCGGGGCCCGCGCCCGAGCGTCGTGCAGGTCTGGAAGGGCTGACCGCGCGGCCGACGGGGCTCGCGCGACGCGCCTCCGGAGTGCCTCCGCACCCGCCGTGACCAGCGCGTGACCGCGTCGGGACGCCACCGGGACGCCCGCACCGACCTCGGTGCGGGCGTTCCGTGCACCACGGTCGCCCCGGCCGCTAGCGTGGTTCCCCCGACGCCAGGAGGTCCCATGATTCGCACGGTCGACCAGCACCGGGACGCCGTCCTCGGGCTCGTGGTCCCCACGGCCGCCCACACCGTCGCGCTCGAGGACGGTGCCGGGCTCGTGCTCGCGGAGGACGTGACGGCGCACGAGGCGCTGCCGCGCTTCGACAACTCGGCGATGGACGGGTACGCCGTCCGGGCGGCCGACGTGGCGGGGGCGACGCCCGAGGCCCCCGTGCACCTGCGGGTCGTCGGGGACCTCGCGGCGGGCAGCGACGCCGAGCCGGTCGTCGGGGCCGGCGACGCGGCGCGGATCATGACCGGCGCACCGCTGCCGCCCGGCGCCGACGCGATCGTGCCGGTCGAGGTCACCGACGCCGGGATCGTCGAGGTCGAGGTGCGTGAGCCGTCGCCCGCGGGCCGCCACGTGCGCCGCGTCGGGGAGGACGTCAGCGCCGGGGACGTCGTGCTCCGCGCGGGCTCCGAGCTCACGCCGTACCGGCTCGCCGCCGTCGCGTCGGTCGGGCGGGCCGAGGTCGTCGTGCACCGTCGTCCCGTGGTCGTGGTGCTCGCGACCGGCTCGGAGCTCGTGACCCCGGGCGTCGCGCCCCGCCGCGGCCAGATCCCCGACTCCAACTCCTACCTGCTGGCCGCCGCCGCGGCCGCTGCGGGTGCGCGGGTGCAGCGCCTCGGCGTGGTGCCCGACGACCCGGACCTGCTCGCCGAGGCGCTCGGGGCGCAGTACCCCGCCGCGGACCTCGTCGTGACGTCCGGCGGCGTGAGCGTCGGCGCGTACGACGTCGTCAAGGAGGTCCTCGCGCCGCTGCCCGGGATGTCGTTCGTCAGCGTCGCGATGCAGCCCGGCAAGCCGCAGGGCTTCGGCCTGCTGCCCGACGGGACCCCCGTCGTGTCGCTGCCCGGCAACCCCGTGAGCGCGTTCGTCTCGTTCGAGGCGTTCGTGCGCCCGGCCATCCTGCGGCTGCGCGGCCTGTCCGGCGCCGCGCTCGAGCGCCCCCGGCTGCGCGCACGCGTCGCGCAGGGCTGGAGCTCGCCCGCCGGCCGCGAGCAGCACATCCCGGTGACGATCGCCGAGGACGACGGCGAGGTCCTCGTGCGCCCCGCAGCGGCCCGGGGCTCCGGGTCGCACCTCGTCGCGAGCCTCGCCGCCGCCGACGGCCTCGCCGTGGTGCCCGCCGACGTCGAGCAGGTCGACGAGGGTGACCACGTGACCGTCGTGCGGATCGCCTCGTGAGCGGCCCGTTCACGCACCTCGACGCCGCGGGCCACGCCCGCATGGTCGACGTGACCGCGAAGCAGCCGACCGTGCGCTCCGCGACCGCCGAGGGCTACGTCCGTGCGCCGCGGCACGTCATGGACGTCCTGCACGCCGGTGACGTGCCCAAGGGCGACGTCCTCGCGGTCGCGCGCGTCGCGGGCATCTCCGCGGCGAAGCGCACGGCCGAGCTGCTGCCGCTCGCGCACGTGATCGGCGTGCACGGCGTCGTCGTCGACGTCGAGCCGGACGCCGACGGGGTGCGGGTCACCGCGACCGTGCGCACCGCCGACCGCACCGGCGTCGAGATGGAGGCGCTCACCGCGGTGTCGGTCGCGGCGCTCGCGGTCGTCGACATGCTCAAGGGCCTCGACAAGTCCGTCGAGATCGAGCACGTGCGGCTGGTGGCGAAGTCGGGCGGGAAGTCCGGTGACTGGACCCGTTCCTGAGCGGTCGCCCGGTGCCGACCGGGCACCCCGCGAGGACGGGGCGCCCTGCGCCGAGGGCCCGGTGCCGCTGACCTACGACGCGCTCGTGCTCGCGGGCGGGCGGGCCCGGCGGCTCGGTGGCGTCTCGAAGCCCGACGTGGTCGTGTCCGGGCGGCGGCTCCTCGCGCACGTGCTCGACGCGGCCACGGCCGGGGACGGCGCACGACGCACGGTCGTGGTGGCGCCCGACTCGGTGGCCGTGCCCGCCGGGGTCCTGCGGACGCTCGAGGACCCGCCCGACGGCGGACCCGTGGCGGGGATCGCGGCGGGGCTCGCGGCGCTCGGGCGGGCGGGGGACGAGCCCGCGCCGTGGGTGCTCGTCCTCGCGTGCGACGTCCCGCGTGCGGCCGTGGCCGTCCCGCACCTCGTCGCGGCGTGCGCCGGGGGCACCGTCTCCGGTGCGGTGCTCGTCGACGCGGGCGGGCGCGACCAGCCGCTCGTCGGGCTCTACCGGCGTGCGGACCTCGACCGGGCCCTGGCCGCGCTGGCGGCGGGGCGGGACGACCGCACGGTGCGCGGCGCGTCGGTCCGCGCCCTGCTGACGCCGTTGACGCTCGCCCGCGTGCCCGACGACGCGTCCGCCGCGGCCGACGTCGACACGTGGGAGGACGTGCGTGCGCTCGACGGCCTCGCCCTGCCCGGCGCGGGCGTCGTCGCACGTCCGGGCACCCGCGCGGCGCCGCAGCGGTGGGACGATGGCGACGGCCCGACCGCCGCGGCCGCCGCCCCGGTGGCCGGCGACCCGCAGCACCCACGAGCCGCACGACACGCACGACCCGTGACCCGCAGCACCCGACCTCCGGAGGTACCCGTGACCGCGTCCGACGACACCGGCGAGACCGCCCCCGCGACCCCGCTCGACGCGTGGGTCCGCGCGCTGTCCGCGGAGCTCGGCGTCGACCCCGAGGTCGTCGACGTCGCGGGTCTCCTCGACGTCGCCCGGGACGCGGCGCACGGCGTCGCCCGTCCGGCCACCCCGCTCACGACGTTCCTGCTCGGCTACGCCGTGGCGAGCGGCACCGTCGGCCTCGACGAGGCGATGCGTCGCACCAGCGCCCTCGCCGCCGGCTGGCAGGAGCGCGCCGGCGCGCCCGGCGGCACGGAGGCCTGACGTGCCGCTCGTGCGCTACTTCGCCGGCGCCGCCGAGGCGGCCGGGACCGAGTCCGAGGAGCTCGCCGGGACCACCGTCGGGGAGCTGCGCACGCGCATGCTCGCCGCGCACGGCGACGAGCTCGCGCAGGTGCTCGGCCGGTGCTCGGTGCTCGTCGACGGCGTCCGCTCGGACGACGACGCGGTGGTCCGGGGGAGTGACGTCGTGGACGTCCTGCCGCCGTTCGCGGGCGGCTGAGCGCTCCTCGCGTCAGCCGCCGATCGCGCTCATCGGGCGGTCCGGCTGCAGGAACGTCGGGTCGTCGATCCCGTGCCCCGGCTGCTTGCCCGCGAGGCACGTGCGGATCGCTGCCTCGAGGTCCTCGTCCGTGCCACCCTCGCGCAGGATCGTCCGGAGGTCGGTCTCGGTCCGCGCGAACAGGCACGAGCGGAGCTGGCCGTCCGCGGTGAGGCGGACCCGGTCGCACGCCCCGCAGAACGGCGCGGAGACCGAGCGGATGACGCCCACCGTGGAGGGGCCGCCGTCGACGAGCCACCGCTCCGCGGGCGCCGAACCACGTCCGGGGATCTCCGTCAGCGTGAACGCCTCGGCGAGGCGCTCGAGGATCTCCGTGCCGGTGACCATCGTGCGGCGCGCCCACGTGTGACCGGCGTCGAGCGGCATCTGCTCGATGAACCGCATCTCGTAGCCGCGGTCGACGGCGTAGCGCACGAGGTCGACGAGCTCGTCGTCGTTGACCCCGCGCATCGCGACCGCGTTGAGCTTGATCGGCCGGAAGCCGGCGGCGTCCGCGGCGGCGATCCCGGCGAGCGTGTCCGTGAGCCGGTCGCGGCGCGTGAGGTCGCGGAACCGCTCGCGCTGGAGCGTGTCGATCGAGATGTTGACGCGCGCGAGCCCCGCGTCGGCGAGCGGGGCGGCGAGCGCGGGCAGGCGCAGCGCGTTCGTGGTCAGTGAGATCTCGGGAGAGCCCTCGGGGCCGTCGAGCGCCGCCATGGCCGCGACGACGTCGACCACGTCGGGCCGCAGCAGGGGCTCGCCGCCCGTGAGCCGGATCTCGGTGACGCCGTGGGCGACCGCGACGGACGCGATCCGCACGAGCTCGGGGGTCGTCAGCAGCGTCGAGCCCGGCAGCCACGGCACGCCCTCGGCGGGCATGCAGTAGGTGCAGCGCAGCGAGCAGCGGTCGGTCAGGGAGATCCGCAGGTCGCGGTGCACCCGGCCGAAGCGGTCGACCAGCATCAGTGGTCGACCCCGTCGAGCTGGTCGAGCAGGTGGGGGAGCAGCGGGAGCAGCACGCGCAGGCCCTGGCGGACGCCGTCCGGCGAGCCGGGGAGGTTGACGACCACGGAGCCCGTCGCGCTCACACCGGCGAGCCCGCGGGAGAGGACCGCGGTCGGGACGGTCTGCGCGGCGTCGCGCCGGATCGCCTCCGCGAGGCCCGGCAGCTCGCGCACGATCGCGCTGCGCGTGCCCTCGGGGGTCTGGTCGCGCGGCCCGACCCCGGTGCCCCCGCTCGTGATCACGAGCCGCGCACCGGAGGACAGCGCCTGGTGGATCGCGGCCTGCACGCTGCGGCGCCCGTCGGGCACGACGACCGGCTGCTCTGCGGCGATGCCGGCGTCGCGCAGGAGCTCGACGGCGAGCGGGCCGGACCGGTCCGGGCGCTCCCCGCGCGCCGAGCGGTCCGACGCCACGACCACCGCGGCGGGCAGCCCGACGAGCGTCGCGCCCGGGTCGTGCAGGGTTCCCGGGTCGTGGGTGGGGTGGACGCCGGAGGGCAGGTGCATACGCCCACCGTACCGACGGCACGGGCGGATCCGGCATCTCGGACGGTCCCCGGACGGCTCCCGAGGGGGCGTGGCGGCCTCCGGCAGGGCCTCGTCGCCGGTCAGCGCGCCGGCGGGTCTCCCGCGGCGGCCCGAAGGTCCCGGAACTGGGCACCGACCGCGGAGCACACTCGGGGCATGGTCGACCGACGGGCCAGCGCCTACCGAGTGCTCGCGTCGGACAAGCGCGTCACGATGCTCCACCTGCTGCAGCGCACGGGCGGCCCGATGACGGTGGACGCCCTCGCCGGCGAGGTGGGGCTCCACGTGAACACCACGCGCGAGCACCTCGACCAGCTCGTCGCCTCGGGCTTCGTCGCCCGCGAGCCCGAGCGCCGGAGCACCCGCGGGCGTCCCCGGATCCTGTACCGCTCGCTCGAGCGTGCCGCGGCCGTCACGACCGACGCGTGGGCGCGCGAGCAGCTCGTCCACGTGCTCGTCGCGGGCTACGGCCGGCGGCTGGGGTCGGCGGAGTCCGCAGCCGAGACGGCCGGACGTGCGTGGGGTGCGACGCTCGCGCCGTCGCCGTCGCCGTCGCCGTCGCCGTCGCCGTCGCCGTCGCCGTCGCCGTCGTCCGCCGGGGCGCCCGGCGTCCGCACGCTCGGCTCGGACGTGCCGCGGTGCGCCGACCTCGGGCCCCACGGGCGCCCGGAGCCCGACGCAGCCGGTACCGCCGCCGTCGCGCCCCTCGAGCAGGCGCAGCTCGCCGCGCTCGAGCAGCACCTCGAGGACCTGGGCTTCGCGCCCGACCCGTGCAGCGACGGCCTCGAGGTCCGGCTCAACCGCTGCCCCTTCGTCGACCTCGCGCGCGAGCGGCCGGAGGTGGTCTGCAGCGTGCACCTCGGGCTCTCGCGCGGGGTGCTCGGCCAGCGGGACGGGCCGCTCGTGGCGGACCGGCTCGAGCGGGTCACCGGGGCCCAGCGCTGCGTGCTGCACCTCTCGCGGCGCGGGGTGGGGGAGCGGGCTCAGCCCGGCGACGCGCCGGGCTCGGTGGCGGGGCCGGGCTCGGTGGCGGGGCCGGGCGGCGTGCCCCCGCGGTCCGTCGGGGGAACCGCCGTGGTGGAGGTCCGCGCCCGCGCCTGACGCGGCCCGCCGTCCGTCAGGTCAGCCCGACCCACGTGTGCGAGCCGTCCGCCTCGAGCTGCTTCTTCCAGATCGGCACCTCGGCCTTGACGCGCTCGACGAGCGTGCGGCACACGTCGAACGCGTGCGCCCGGTGCGCGGTCGCGACGCACGCGACGATCGCGACGTCACCGACGCCGAGCGTCCCGGTGCGGTGGCTCACCGTCAGCCCGAGCACGTCGGGGTCGTCGGCGAGCTCGGCGGCGATCGCCGTCAGGACGCGCTCCGCGTCGGGGTGCGCCGAGTACTCGAGCGCGGTGACCTCGCCCGTCGCGCCCGGGTCGTGGTCGCGCACGAGCCCGACGAACGACGCGACCGCCCCCGCGCGCGGGCCGGAGACCTCGGCGACGTGCCGCGCGAGGTCGAGAGGGGCGGCGTCGAGGCGTGCGCGGACCGTCGTCACGGCGCCAGCGTACGGGGGCTCGCGGACCGCCCGCCTCGGCGCCCGCGCCCGCGCCGCACCCGCGCCCGGAC
>NZ_JBFTER010000058.1:0-28189 GCF_047229345.1 Cellulomonas jepli
AGGGTGTGGGAGAGTAGGTCGCCGCCGGACACCATTCAGAAAGAGCCACCCCATCCGGGGTGGCTCTTTCTGTATGCCCAGAAGCTGTATGCCCATAACTGCATACCAAAAGTGCTGTGGGTCCAAGGCTGGATGTCTGGAGAGTTGTATGGCCCGAAGCGCCCGTCCGCTGCCGTGAAGGCGCACGGGCAGGACCGGGCCATGCGTCCGGGCGCAGCCGGCGACCGTGCCCCCAGGGAGAGCGCGGCGGTCGGTGGACGCCGGAGCAGCTATGTGGTTCCGGTCGCGCCGCGGGTGCGATCATGAGCGTCTGCAGTCCGATGAGGGGAAGTCCATAGATGAACAGCGACGATCGCAGCCGAGGCTCGGACCGAGACCGCTCCGGTGCGCGCGGAGCTCAGCGACCCCAGGGGAGCGGGTCCGGCCCGACCGGTGGCGACCGTGCGTTCGGCACCCGATCCGGCGGTGGAACGGGTGCCGGGGGCAGGGCCTCGGGAGGCGCTGCGAGGGACTCGCGCGGTGGCGCCGGCGCCGGGGCACGCGGCGAGCGGCCGTCCGGTCCCTCGGCCGGGCGACCGGAGCGCCCGTACAACGTCGACCGTTCGTCGCGGTCAGGGTCGGCGGCCGGCAGCCGCCGGACCGACTCGTCATCGCGGGCGCCCGGAGGGACCGGTCGCTCCTGGGAGCAGCGCAGCGCCACGAGTGGTGCTGGCGGGCGGTCCTTCGAACGTCCATCCCGAGAGGGCGCGTCTCGTGAGGGCGCACCTGCATGGCGCGGCTCGGGCGACCGTGACCGCCGCTCCACGGCGGAGCGATCGGACGCCCCGCGTTCGTACCGAGCCGGCGACGGCCCGCGCGGTCCCGGTCGTCCAGGCGCGCAGGGTGGGTCGGCCGAACGGTACGGCCGCCCGGACCGGGTCGCGGGTGAGCGCTCGTGGTCCCCGCGCGGGGAGGCTCGGCCGGCTCGTGGCGAGGAGACCCGGCCGCCGCGTGCGTCCGGGCCGCGCTCGTCCGGAGCGGCAGCGGGTGGGGCTCCGCGTGTCGCAGGCAGCCGTCCCGACCGCCCGCAGCACGGCGACCGCCGGTCGTTCGGGCAGGGGGCAGGCGGGAGCTACCCCCGTGGCGGTGACCGTCCCCACGACCGACCGCGCGACGAGCGGACCGGTGCGCCTCAGCGTTCCGCCGGTGACCGTCCGTCGTACGGCGGCTCGGGTCAGCGCGCGGACCGCACGGAGGCCCGTCCGTACGCGCAGCGGCCTGCGTCCGGCGGTGGCGAGCGAGACCGTCGCTCGGGCGAGGGGTGGGGCGGGCGACCGTCGGGCACCTCGTCGGGCTCCGGTCAGCGCGGTGGACGGCCCGACGGCGCGGGCTACGCGCCGCGCGACGCGCGCAGCGATCGCGAGCAGCGGGGGGGACCGCGCGAGGGCTTCCCGTCGCGCAACGCCCGGTACGGCTCCGACGACCGCGCGGCGCGTGCGGCGGGCGACCGGCCGGCAGGCGGCAGCGCACCGGCCGGCGACCGTGCCCGGTCCGAGGACCGTCCGCGGTTCGGCGACCGTGCCGGCTCCGGCGACCGTGGGCAGCGGCCCACGGGTGAGCGTCCGTACTCGTCGCGCGGGGACCGTCCGTCGTCCGGTGACCGACCCTCGTACGGGGCCGGCGCCGAGCGAGGTTCCCGGTTCGCCGACCGGCCGGGCAGTGGTGACCGTGACCGTCCGGGTACCGGCCGTCCCGTTCGCCCGTCGACGGACCGGACGTCGCGTCCCGCCGGCGTGCGGTCCGACCGCCCGGGCGGCGACCGGCCCGGGCGTCCGGGTGGCGGGCCGTCACGTCCTGCAGGCTCGTGGAGTCGCGGGGACGAGTCGTCGAGCCGGTTCGGTGACGACGACCGTCGCGCGACCCGTCCGCCGCAGCCCGAGCGCGTCGCCGCGCCCGAGCTGCCCGAGGACATCGCCTTCTCGGACCTCGACCGTGCCGTCCGGGCGCGGCTGCGCACGCTCAGCAAGGAGAACGCGGAGAACGTCGGGCTGCACCTGGTCATGACCGGGCGCCTCCTCGACTCCGACCCCGAGCTCGCGTACGAGCACGCCCAGGCAGCAGTGCGCCGCGCCGGTCGCGTCGACGTCGTGCGGGAGGCGGCCGGTCTGGCGGCCTACCGCACGGGTCGGTTCGCCGAGGCGCTGCGCGAGCTGCGGACGGTGCGCCGGCTCAACGGCTCGTCGGAGCACCTGGCCGTGATGGCCGACTGCGAGCGTGGTCTCGGGCGTCCGGAGCGGGCGCTCACCCTGGCGTCGAGCCCCGAGGCCGAGGGCCTGTCGCCGGCGGAGTCCGTCGAGCTCGCGATCGTCGTCAGCGGCGCGCGTCTCGACCTCGGCGAGCCGGAGGCGGCGATCGCCGTGCTGCGTGCCCCGGCGGTGCGGGACACGACCGGGGTCGTCGCGGTCCGGGTCGCCCAGGCGCTCGCCGCGGCGTACGAGGCGGCCGGACGCGCGGACGACGCGCGCGACGTGCTCGCGGGCTACTCGCAGTCGCAGCTCGACGAGGCGTCGGGCGCGGCGGAGGAGGAGGATGACGTCGTCGTCTTCGACCTCGACGAGGACGAGCAGGTGCCGGACGGTGACGAGACCGACACCGCTGCGGACGCCGCGTCGGAGCTCGACGCGGAGATCCCGGGGGCGGAACGTGACTCGGCTGCGGACGCCGAGCCGGACGTGCGGAACGGGGAAGCGGACGCGGTGGCGGAGCTGCAGGACGCTTCGGAGGACGACGTGCAGGGTGCCGGGGTGGGTGCGGTCCGAGAGGGCGACGCGCTCGAGCACGAGGTGCAGGACGACGTCCTCGCCGCGGACGAGCGGTCCGGTGACGCCGGTGGCGACCTGGAGGGCGCAGGCGCCGCCGAGGGCACGGAGCAGCGCGAGCGCGAGGGCGACGCGTGAGCCGCGGGCTGCTGGGCTGCGACGTCCCCCTCGCGGAGGCGCACGACCTGGCGCTCGTGGACCTCGACGGGGTCGCGTACCGCGGGCACGAGCCGATCGCCGGCGCGGCGGACGGCCTGGCCGGTGCGCGGGCGCGTGGGATGCGGCTCGTCTTCGTGACGAACAACGCGTCGCGCGAGCCGGAGTCCGTGGCCGAGCAGCTCACGGGCCTCGGGATCCCGGCCGGTCCTGCCGAGGTCATGACCGCGGCGCAGGCCGCGGCGGAGATGCTGCGGACGCGGCTGCCGCAGGGCGCGAAGGTCCTCGTCGTCGGTGGCGCAGGCCTGGTCACCGCGGTGACGGCCGCTGGTTACACGGTCGTGGAGTCCGCGGACGACGAGCCCGATGCCGTGGCGCAGGGGTTCGCGCCCGAGCTCGGGTGGGCGCAGCTCGCCGAGGCGGCCTACGCGGTGCAGCGCGGCGCGTGGCACGTCGCCAGCAACCTCGACCTGAGCCTGCCGACCGCGCGTGGCTTCGCGCCCGGCAACGGCTCGCTCGTGGGCGCGGTGCGCGCGGCGACCGGGGTCATGCCCGACAGCGCGGGGAAGCCGTCGCCGGACATGTACCGCATGGCGATCGGCCGGGCCGGCGCGACGTCGCCGCTCGTCATCGGCGACCGCCTCGACACCGACCTGGCCGGCGCGCGTGCGGGCGACATCCCCGGGCTGCACGTCCTGACCGGCGTGAGCTCCGCGCGGGACGACGTCCTGGCGGCCCCGGGCGAGCGCCCGCACTTCATCGGCGCCGACCTCCTCTCGCTCCTCGAGCCGCACCCGCTCCCTGAGCGCTCGGCCGAGGGCTGGTGGGTCTGCCGGGGTGCTGCAGCGCGCGTCGTCGACGGGCGTCTCGACCTGCACCGCGCCGAGGGGTCGGGAGAGGATGGGGTGGACCTCGTCCGTGCGGCGTGCGCGGCCGCGTGGGACGCCGTCGACGCGGGCCTCGCGCTCGACCCGAGCTCCGTCCCCGAGCTGGGTGTGGGAGAACCGGGCGAGGTCAGCGCCGGAAGGTAGCGTGTCCCCGGTCCGGGTGGCGCGTCGGCCGACGCGGTCCGACGACGACGGGAGGACGGACATGGACGAGCACGTCGACACGACGCGCGCGGTGCCGCTGCCGTCCGCTCCGGTGCCCGCCGGGCAGGGCGCGGCGCCCGTCGTCGAGCAAGGCGTGGCAGCGGTGGCCGTGCCCGGCCCCTCGCGGCCGACACCCGCCAGCGTCCGGGTCGCGCCGACGTCCGTGGGCTCGCGCGAGGTCGAGGACATGGCGTCCGAGCACGGGACCGGTGACCACGCGGTCGACGAGGCGCTCACGCTCCTCGCGACGCTCGACGCGCTGCCGCTGCGCGAGCACGTGGCGGTCTTCGACGGCGTGCACACCGCGCTGCAGGACCGCCTCGCGGACACCGAGGGATGAGCGTGGCGACCGCACGTCTGGACACCGAGCTGGTGCGTCGCGGGCTGGCCCGCTCGCGCCGGCACGCGGGCGAGCTGATCGCCGCCGGCCGGGTCGCCGTGGACGGCGTCGCGACCTCCCGCAGCGCCACCGGACTGCGGGCCGAGCAGGTGGTGACCGTGGTCCAGGACGACGACCCGGGCTACGCCTCGCGTGCAGGCCACAAGCTCGCCGGTGCCCTCGACCGCTGGGTGCCCGTCGGGCTGCGCGTCGCCGGCCGGCTGTGCCTCGACGCCGGGGCGAGCACGGGCGGGTTCACGGACGTGCTGCTGCGGCACGGCGCGCGCCGGGTCGTGGCCGTCGACGTCGGGCACGGTCAGCTCGTCGAGGCGCTGCGCGCCGACCCGCGGGTCGAGTCGCGGGAGGGCGTGAACGTCCGCAACCTCGTGCCCGCGGACCTGGGACCGTCACCCGAGCTCGTGGTCGCCGATCTCTCCTTCATCTCGCTCACGCTCGTGCTTCCCGCGCTCGCGAGCGTGGCCGCGGACGGCGCCGACCTCGTCGTCATGGTCAAGCCGCAGTTCGAGGTCGGTCGGGAGCGTCTCGGTTCGGGCGGGGTCGTGCGCGACGCCGGGCTGCGCACCGACGCGGTCCTGTCGGTCGCGCGCGCGGCCGTCGCGCTCGGGCTGGGTGTCGTCGACGTGTGCGCGAGCCCGCTGCCGGGACCGAGCGGCAACGTGGAGTTCTTCCTGTGGCTGCGGCGTGCGGGCGGGCCGTCCGTGGCCCCCGGCCACGCGGAGGAGGTGCCCGGCGCCGTGCGTGCCGGGACCGGCGTGCCTGGTACCGCGCTGACGGGGATCGACGTGACGGAGACCGGCGCGACGGACGCCGGGGTGGCCGAGGCCGGGCTGACCGAGACCGAGGTGACGGAGATCGCAGTGACCGAGACCGAGGTGAGCGCGGTCGGTTCGACCGGCGCGCCCGTGATCGGGGGAGTGCTGGCCGACGACGAGCTCGTGCGTCGCGTCGAGGCCGTCGTGCTCGCGGCGGACGGGACGGCGTCGTGACCCGCCGCGTCCTCGTCGTGACGCACGGCGGTCGGGCCGAGGCGGTGGCCGCGACCGACGAGGCGGTGCGCGCGCTCAAGGCGGCCGGGTTCGTGCCGGTCATCGCGGACGACGACGGCACCCCGCCGCCCGTCGACGACCTCGACCTCGCGGTCGTCCTCGGCGGCGACGGGACGATCCTGCGTGCCGCCGAGCTGACGCGCGGCACCGGCGTGCCGTTGCTGGGGGTCAACCTGGGGCACGTCGGCTTCCTGGCCGAGAGCGAGCGCGAGGACATCGACGAGGCCGTGCGCCGCCTCGCCGACGGCGCCTACACGGTCGAGGAGCGCGGGACCCTCGACGTGCGCGTGCACATCCCGGGCGGAGGCGCGCCGGACGTCGGCTGGGCCCTGAACGAGGCCGCGCTCGAGAAGAGCGACCGCGCCCGGATGCTCGAGGTCGTCATCGAGGTCGACGGTCGGCCGTTGTCGTCCTTCGGGTGCGACGGGGTGGTCCTCGCGACGGCCACGGGCTCCACCGCGCACGCGTTCTCCGCCGGCGGGCCGGTCGTGTGGCCGGACGTCGACGGCATGATCCTCGTGCCGCTGTCGGCGCACGCGCTGTTCGCCCGCCCGCTCGTCGTCGGGCCGTCGAGCGTGCTCGCCGTCGAGATCCTGGGCCGCTCGCCGGCCAGCGGGGTCGTCACGTGCGACGGACGGCGCAGCACCGAGCTGCCGGTGGGCTCGCGCGTCGAGGTCCGCCGCAGCCCGGTGCCGGTACGCCTGGCGCGGCTGAGCCACGCCCCGTTCACGGACCGGCTCGTGAACAAGTTCGCGCTGCCCGTCGAGGGGTGGCGCGGCGAGAAGCCGAACGGAGGGCGCCGAGCCCTCCCCACCGACGGACACGAGGACTGACCGTGCTCGAGGAGATCCGGATCGAGAACCTGGGCGTCATCGGGCGCGCGCACGTGACGCTCGGGCGGGGCCTGACCGTGCTCACGGGTGAGACGGGCGCGGGCAAGACGATGGTGCTCACGGGGCTCTCGCTGCTCCTGGGCGGCAAGGCCGACCCGGCGGTCGTCCGCACCGGGCAGCGCAGCGCGTCCGTCGAGGGTCGCATCGTCGAGCCGGAGGGCTCCGCCGTGCTCCGCCGAGCCGAGGACGCCGGTGCGGAGGCCGATGACGACGGGACGCTCGTCGTCCTGCGCACCGTCGGCGCGGCGACCGCCGAGACGTCCGGGCGCTCGCGTGCCTTCCTCGGTGGCCGCTCGGTGCCGCAGGGCGTGCTCGCGGACCTCGCGGACGCTCTCGTGACCGTCCACGGCCAGGCCGACCAGGCCCGGCTGCGGTCCCCGTCACGCCAGCGCGCCGCGCTCGACGCGTTCGCCGGACCCGAGCACGCGGCGACGCTCGAGCGGTACCGCGAGGCCTGGAACACCCGCCAGGCCGTCGTCGCGGAGCTCGCCGAGCTCGTCGAGCGCGGCCAGGACCGGGCACGCGAGGCGGAGCTGCTGCGGCTCGGGCTCAGCGAGGTCGAGCGGATCGACCCGCAGCCCGGCGAGGACGTCGAGCTGACCGCCGAGGTCGAGCGGCTCTCGCACGCCGAGGACCTGCGCGCGGCCGCGTCCGGCGCGCACACCGCGCTGGTCGGCGAGGACGACGCGACCGCGGACGGCTCGGCGAGCGCGGTGATCGACCATGCGCGCCGCCTGCTCGAGAACGTCGGCGAGCACGACGCGACGCTCGCCGCCCTCGCGACCCGCGTCGCCGAGGCGGGCTACCTGATCGCGGACGCCGCCGCCGACCTCTCGTCGTACGTGCAGGACCTCCAGGCCGACCCCGCCCGGCTCGAGACGGCGCAGCGCCGGCGCGCCGAGCTCGGGACGCTCACGCGCAGCTACGGCGCGGACGTCGCCGAGGTGCTCGCGTGGGCGGACGTCTCCGGGCGGCGGCTGCTCGAGCTCGAGGGTGGTGACGACCGCGTCGCGGAGCTCGAGGCGGAGCGGGACGCCCTGGGTGCGCGGCTGGCCGAGCTCGGCGACCAGCTCACCCGGGCGCGCCAGGACGCGGCGGGCGTGCTCGCGGAGGCGGTGTCCACCGAGCTCGCGGGCCTCGCGATGGCGGGTGCCCGGCTCGTCGTCGACGTCGCGCCCGCGGCCGAGCCCGGGCCGCACGGGCTCGACGCGATCGAGATGCTCCTCGTGCCGCACGCCGGCGCGCCTGCGCGTCCGCTCGGCAAGGGCGCGTCGGGCGGCGAGCTCTCGCGCGTGATGCTCGCGATCGAGGTCGCGCTCGCGACGTCCCCGGGCTCGGGGGCGCACCGGCCCGGGACCTTCGTGTTCGACGAGGTCGACGCCGGCGTCGGCGGCAAGGCGGCCGTCGAGGTCGGCCGCCGGCTCGCGGCGCTCGCGCGCGACTCGCAGGTGCTCGTCGTGACCCACCTCGCCCAGGTCGCGGCGTTCGCGGACCAGCACCTCGTGGTGACGAAGTCGCACGCCGACGGGGTCGACGTCGTCACCGAGTCGGACGTGCGTTCCGTCACGGGCGCCGACCGTGTCCGCGAGCTCGCCCGCATGCTCTCCGGCCAGGAGGACTCCGAGGTGGCGCGCTCGCACGCGGCTGAGCTCCTGGAGCTCTCCGGCGTGGGACGATGACGGGCGATGAGAGTCCCCCTGCGCAAGCGCGCCTCCCTGCCTGACGAGCCCGGCCTCGCCGGTCCGGCCCGCGTCGACCCCCGGACGAAGGCGCTCACCAAGCGCCTGCGACCGGGCGACGTCGCGGTCATCGACCACCTCGACATCGACCGCGTCTCGGCCGAGGCCCTCGTCGCGTGCGGTCCCGCCGCGGTGCTCAACGCCGCGCGCTCGACGTCGGGTCGCTACCCGAACCTCGGCCCCGAGATCCTCCTCGAGGCGGGGATCCCGCTCGTCGACGACCTCGGGCCCGACGTCATGGCGATCACGGAGGGGCACGCCGTCCGCGTGCTCGACGGCGCGGTCTACGACGGGGAGACGCTCGTCGCCGAGGGCGTGCTGCAGACCGCGGAGACCGTCGCCGCGGCGATGGAGGAGGCGCGCGCCGGGCTGTCCGTCCAGCTCGAGTCGTTCGCCGCGAACACCATGGACTACCTCCGCCGGGAGCGGGACCTGCTGCTCGACGGCGTCGGCGTGCCCGACATCGACACCGACATCGACGGCCGCCAGGTCCTCATCGTGGTGCGCGGCTACCACTACAAGGAGGACCTGGTCACCCTCCGGCCGTACATCCGCGAGTACCGGCCCGTGCTCATCGGGGTGGACGGCGGTGCGGACGCGATCCTCGACGCGGGGTGGACGCCCGACCTCATCGTCGGCGACATGGACTCGGTCTCGGACCGGGCGCTGCGGTGCGGGGCGGAGGTCGTGGTGCACGCCTACCGCGACGGGCGCGCACCGGGGCTCGCGCGCGTCGAGCAGCTCGGTGTGGGGCACGTCGTCTTCCCGGCGACGGGGACGAGCGAGGACGTCGCCATGCTGCTCGCCGACGACAAGGGCGCCGAGCTCATCGTCGCGGTCGGGACGCACGCGACGCTCGTGGAGTTCCTCGACAAGGGCCGCTCGGGCATGGCCAGCACGTTCCTCACGCGGCTGCGCGTCGGTGGCAAGCTGGTCGACGCCAAGGGCGTCTCGCGCCTGTACCGCCACCGCATCTCGAACGTGCAGCTCGTGCTGCTCGTGCTCGCCGGGCTCCTGGCCCTCACCGTCGCGCTCGCGTCGACCGCCGCGGGCCAGACGCTCGCGGGCCTCGCCGGCGCGCGGTTCGACGACCTGTTCTCGTGGCTCGGCTCGCTCGTGGGGGAACCCCAGGAATGAGCCTGACGCCGCCCGCCTGCAACCGAGAGATCCTCACGTGATCGACTTCCGCTACCACATCGTCTCGCTCATCTCGGTGTTCCTGGCCCTCGCGGTCGGGATCGCCCTGGGCGCCGGACCGCTCAAGGAGACCATCGGCGACACGCTCACCGGTCAGGTCGAGCTGCTGCGCGCCGAGAAGGACGAGCTGCGCACCGAGCTCGAGACGTCGCAGGCGCGCCTCGCGAACTCGACGGCGTGGATCAGCGCCGCCGGACCGCAGCTCGTCGACGGCACGCTCGACGGTCGCCGGGTCGCCGTCGTCGCGCTCGGCGAGATCGACGCGGAGCGCGCCGGGGTGATCGACTCCGCGCTGAACGACGCCGGCGCCACGCTGACCGCGCACGTGACGGTGACCGACGTGTGGACGGACGAGGAGCTGCGCAGCATGCGCCGGGCTCTCGCCGGGACGTTCGTGCAGTACCTCGACCCGGCGCCTGCGGACGACGCGCAGGACGAGGCGATCCTCGCCCAGGCGCTCGCCCAGGGGCTCACCGGCGCCTCGCCGACGTCCCCGGACACGCTGTCGGAGTCCGCGTCGACGCTGCTCGACCTGCTCGACGAGGGCGACCAGGCCCTCATCGCCGTGACGGAGCCGGTCGTCACCGCGGCCGACGCGATCGTCGTGGTGAGCCCGTACGACGAGGCTGCCGCGGCGGCTGAGACGCCCGGGGGCGAGGAGCAGGAGAGCGCGACGAGCGCGCAGCTCGCGATCCTCGCGGCAGCGCAGGAGGCGTCCGAGGGCGCCGTGCTGGCGGACGCCCCGCGGGACGCCGCGACGCTGACGAACGCGGTGCTCGCCGACCCCGAGCTGGCGGACCGCCTCACGACCGTGACGGGCACGGACCAGGCGCCCGGCCAGATCTCGGTCGCGCTCGCGCTCAACGCGCGCATCGGCGGGACCAACGGCCACTACGGCTTCGGCGAGGGCCAGACGGTGCTGCCGCAGCCGGTCGTGCTGGCACCCGTCGACCGCACGCCGACCTCGGCGGTGCCGGCCGACCCGAACGCCGCCGGGACCGGCGGATGACGGTCGCACCGCTGCGCCGCGTGCTCGGGGCCGCGGGCGCGGCGAGCGCGACGCTCGTGGCTCGCGGCCTGCTGGACGAGGTCCCGGGCGGGACGGCGCGCTGGACGCGCACGAACCACCGCGGTGAGCCGGTGAGCATGCTGGCCGGCCCCGCGGCCGCTGCGGGTGCGCTCGTCGGTGGCCTCCTCGGGGCGGGGAGCGTGCGCGGCGCGCTCGCGGCGACGGTCGCGACCGGCACGGCGGCGTCCTTCGGTGTCGTCGACGACCTGACGGAGGACACCACCGAGCGGACGAAGGGCCTGCGCGGGCACCTCGGCGCGCTCGCCCGCGGACGCGTGACGACGGGCGGGCTCAAGGTGCTCGGCATCGGCGCCGGCGCCGTGCTCGCGGCGGCGATCGCGACGCCGGTGCGCGCGGCGGACGGCTCCCGGCGCTCGGCCGCCGGCTGGGGCCTCGACGTCCTCGCCTCGGGTGCGCTCGTCGCCGCCTCGGCCAACCTCGTCAACCTGCTCGACCTGCGGCCCGGGCGTGCCCTCAAGGCCGTCGGGCTGACGGCGGCGCCGATCGCGCTCGCGGGCGGTCCCGGTGCGGGCCTCGCCGCAGCGGTCCTGGGCACGGCCGGCGCCGGGCTCGAGGCCGACCTCGCGGAGCGCGACATGCTCGGTGACGGCGGGGCCAACGCGCTCGGCGCGCTGCTCGGCACCGCGGTGGTCGTCGAGGCCGGCCGTCCGGTCCGGTACGGGGTGCTGGCCGCGCTGGTGGCCCTGACGCTCGCGAGCGAGCGGATCAGCTTCACCGAGGTCATCGCGCGCACGCCCGTGCTGCGGGAGGTCGACGCGTGGGGACGGCGCCCGGCGGCTCCCGTCCGGGTCGAGGGCACCGGCGCGTGAGCCCGCGGCTCCGGGCGCTCGTCGGCGGGCTCGCCGGGGCGGCGGCGATGATCGCCGTCGTCACGGTGGTCAGCCGGCTGCTCGGTTTCGCGCGCACGTTCGCGCTCGCGTCGAACGTCGGCGCGGACTCGGTCGCGGGTGCGTACGCGTCCGCGAACGCGCTGCCGAACGTCATCTTCGAGGTCGCGGCCGGCGGCGCGCTCGCGGGTGCTCTCGTACCGGCGCTGGCGGGGCCGATCGCGCGTGGCGTGCGTGACGACGTCGACCGGATCTCCTCGGCGGTGCTGGGCTGGGTGCTGATCGTCCTCGTGCCGCTCGGTGCCCTCCTCGCGCTCCTGGCCGAGCCCGTGGCCAGTGTCGTCGTGCACCTGTCCCACGACCCCGGCCAGGAGGACCTCGTCCGGTTCTTCGTCGTCGTGTTCGCGGTGCAGGTGCCGCTCTACGGCGTCGCCGTGACGCTCGCGGGCGTCCTGCAGGCGCAGCGCCGGTTCTTCTGGCCGGCGTTCGTGCCGGTCCTGTCGAGCCTCGTGGTGATCGTCGCGTACCTCGCCTACGGGGCGCTGTCCGAGGGGGAGGGGACCGACCCCGCCGCGGTGCCCGAGTCGGCGCTGAGCTGGCTCGCCTGGGGGACCACGGCCGGCGTCGTCGCGATGAGCCTGCCGCTGTTCGTCCCGGTCTGGCGCTCCGGCGTCCGGCTGCGACCGACGCTCCGGTTCCCCGACGGGGTCGCCGCTCACGTGCGCCGGCTCGCGTTCGCGGGCGTCGGCGCGCTCGTGGCGCAGCAGGGCGCGGTGCTCGTGGTCCTCGCGCTGGCGAACACCGGCCCCCAGGGCACCCCTGCCGTCTTCTTCTACGTGCAGGCCGTCTACGTGCTGCCGTACGCGGTGCTCGCGGTGCCCCTCGCCACGGCGACGTTCCCGCGCCTGGCCGAGCGCGCGGCCGACGCCGACCGTGACGGTTTCGCGCGGCTCGCGGCGCAGACGACGCGCGCGGTGCTGGTGGCGTCGGGGCTCGGGGCGGCCGCCGTCGTCGCCGCTGCTCCTGCGGTCGCGAGCCTGTTCGTCGGCGTCGCGCCCGAGGGTGATCCCGAGCTGCTCGTCGCGATGGGTCCGGCGCTCACCTGGATGGCGCCCGGGCTGCTCGGGTACGCGCTGCTGTTCCACGTCTCGCGGGCGCTCTACGCGCTCGACCGCGGCAGGGCGGCGGTGCGTGCGGCGGTGATCGGCTGGCTCGTCGTCGTCGTGGCGTCGCTCGTCGCCTGCCTGCTCGTGGTGCCCGACGCGCAGACCCCCGCGACCCTGGTCGCGCTCGGGGCCGGCAACGCGGTCGGGATGCTCGTCGCGGGTGCGGCGCTCCTGCTCGGGCTGCGACGGGCCGCCGGGCGGGACGCGCTCCGCGGCGTCGCGCGCACGCTCCTCGTGCTCGCCCTCGGGGGCACGCTCGGCGCGGTCGTGGGCCGCCTGGTGGCCGACGGCGTGCTCGCCCTGGTCGGGGACGGGACGGCTGCGGCCCTCAGCGCGGGCGCGGGTGGCGGCGTCGTCACGCTCGTGGTCGCCGGGAGCGTCGTGCTCGGGCTCGACCGCGACATCCTGCGCTCGCTGGCCGGCGCGGGCGGCCGAGCCGCCCGGCCCGCGAGCGCGCCGGAGCAGGGGAGGGGCGTATGACCCGGCGGATCGTCCAGGTGCTCGGGTCGAGCGCCGGCGGCGTCGCTCGCCACGTCGCGCAGATCGCCTCCGCCCTGGCAGAGGCCGAGACCGAGGGCGGCGCCGGCGCGCTGCAGGTGCAGGTGGTCGGCCCGGCGGCGGTCGAGCGCACCGTCCTGGGCGGGACGACGCGGGCCGCGTTCCGGGCCGTCGAGATCGCGGACCGGCCCCGCCCCGCCGCCGACGCGCGCGCCGTCCGGGAGCTGCGCCGGCTCGTGCGCGGCGCCGACGTGCTGCACGCGCACGGGCTGCGCGCCGGGGCGCTCGCGGTGATCGCCGCGCGGACGCTGCCGCGCCGGGCCCGTCCGAGGTCCGTCGTGACGTTGCACAACCTGCCCGTCGGCGGGCGTGCGGTCCGCACGGTCTCGACCGTGCTCGAGCTCGTGGTGGCCCGGGGTGCCGACGTCGTGCTCGGGGTGTCGGGCGACCTCGTCGTGCGGGCCTCGGCACGGGGAGCCCGCGCGGCCGAGCGCGCCCTCGTGCCCGCACCGACGACCGCGCCGCCGACCCGGTCGCGCTCGGACGTCCGGGCCGCGCTCGGGGTGCCGGACGGTGCCTCGCTCGCGGTCACGGTGGCGCGCCTCGCACCGCAGAAAGGGCTCGACACCCTCCTCGACGCCGCCGTGCTCCTCGGGTCCACGCCGGCGCTCGTGTGGGTCGTCGCGGGGGACGGGCCGCTCGAGGGTGTGCTGGCCGCGCGCGTGCGGGACGAGGACCTGCCCGTCCGGCTCCTGGGCCGGCGCGAGGACGTCCCGGACCTGCTCGCCGCCGCCGACGTCGTCGTCTCGACCGCCGTCTGGGAGGGCCAGCCGATCGCGGTCCAGGAGGCGCTGCGCGTCGGGGCGGCCGTCGTCGCGACCGACGCGGGAGGGACGCGCGAGGTGACCGGCGACGCCGCGGTGCTGGTGCCCGTGGGGTCCGCGGAGAGGCTCGCGGAGGCGGTCCGGACGGTGCTGACGGACGACGACCGTCGCGAGGCGCTGCGGGTCGGGGCGTCCGCGCGGGCGGCCGAGCTGCCCGACGTGGCGCAGGTCGTCGCCCAGCTGCTGCGCGTCTACGGGGCCGAGGGCGGCGGCTCCGCCGGAGCCGCCTCCGACGGTGGCGCGCGAGCCCGCTGACGCAGGCCCGGCCCCGGTGACCGGTCACTCCGGCATCGGTCCGACCCGCCTTCGCACGTCCGACGGTCCTGCAGGGGTCCGCCGCACCGACCCTGACACCGCTGGTCGGCCGACCCCGCGACCGCCCGTCGGGGACGCGCCGACCGCCCGGTCCGGGTCCGGCGCCCGCGTCGGGTAGAGTGGAAGCCCGTGGCAGAGCGCGCAAATCGACTCTCCGGGCGGTCGGACAACACGACCCGGCACATCTTCGTCACCGGAGGCGTCGCCTCCTCTCTGGGCAAGGGCCTCACGGCCAGCTCCCTCGGTCGGCTCCTGCGCTCCCGTGGCCTCAAGGTCACGATGCAGAAGCTCGACCCGTACCTCAACGTCGACCCCGGGACCATGAACCCGTTCCAGCACGGCGAGGTCTTCGTGACGGAGGACGGCGCGGAGACCGACCTCGACGTCGGGCACTACGAGCGCTTCCTCGACGTGGAGCTCGTCGGCTCGGCGAACGTCACGACCGGCCAGGTGTACTCGCAGGTCATCGCCAAGGAGCGTCGCGGCGAGTACCTGGGCGACACCGTGCAGGTCATCCCGCACATCACCGACGAGATCAAGCTGCGCATGCGCGCCCAGGCGGACCCCGCCGAGGGGCAGGCGCCGGACGTGATCATCACCGAGATCGGCGGCACGGTCGGCGACATCGAGTCGCTGCCGTTCCTCGAGGCGGCGCGCCAGGTGCGCCACGACCTCGGTCGCGACAACGTGTTCTTCCTGCACGTGTCGCTCGTGCCGTACATCGGCCCGAGCGGTGAGCTCAAGACCAAGCCGACGCAGCACTCGGTCGCCGCGCTGCGCTCGATCGGCATCCAGCCCGACGCGATCGTGTGCCGGGCGGACCGCGACATCCCCGAGTCCACGAAGCGCAAGATCGCGCTCATGTGCGACGTCGACGCCGAGGCGGTCGTGACCGCCAAGGACGCGCCGAGCATCTACGACATCCCGCGCGTGCTGCACTCCGAGGGCCTCGACGCGTACGTCGTGCAGCGCCTCGGCCTGCCGTTCCGGGACGTCGACTGGAGCGGCTGGGACGAGCTGCTGCAGCGCGTGCACGTCCCCGCGCACCGCGTCGAGGTTGCGCTCGTCGGCAAGTACATCGACCTGCCCGACGCCTACCTCTCGGTGACCGAGGCGCTGCGCGCCGGCGGGTTCCACCACGACGCGAAGGTCGTCATCCGCTGGGTCACCTCGGACGACTGCCAGACCCCCGAGGGCGCCAAGCTCGCGCTCGAGGGCGTCGACGCGGTGCTCGTGCCTGGCGGCTTCGGCGTGCGCGGCATCGAGGGCAAGCTCGGCGCGCTGCGCTGGGCCCGCGAGCAGAAGGTCCCGACGCTCGGGATCTGCCTGGGTCTGCAGTGCATGGTCATCGAGTTCGCGCGCTCGGTGCTCGACCTGCCCGGCGCCTCGTCGTCGGAGTTCGACACCGACCCGGTGGACCCGGTCGTCGCGACGATGGAGGAGCAGCTCGCGATCGTCGACGGCGCGGGCGACCTGGGCGGCACGATGCGGCTCGGCGCGTACGACGCGGTGCTGACGCCCGGGTCGGTCGTCGCGGAGGCCTACGGCACGACCGAGGTCTCGGAGCGTCATCGCCACCGCTACGAGGTCAACAACGGCTACCGCGACCGCCTGGAGGCGGCCGGCCTCGTGATCTCGGGCGTCTCGCCCGACCGGTCGCTCGTCGAGTTCGTCGAGCTCCCGCGCGAGACCCACCCGTACTTCGTGGCGACGCAGGCGCACCCGGAGTTCAAGTCGCGCCCGAACCGCGCGCACCCGCTCTTCGCGGGCCTGATCGGTGCGGCGCTCGCGCAGCACGGGACGGACGAGGACTGACATGACGAGCACGGAGCCGCGCGCCGGGGACGACCAGGACCTCACCGAGGTCGCCGACCGCGCGGCTCCGCGCCCCGTCACCGAGCACACGCTGCTCCACGAGGGTCGCGTGTGGGACCTCGTGGGTGACGTCGTGGACCTGGGGGAGACCCAGGTGCTGCGCGAGTACGTCGACCACCCGGGCGCGGTCGCGGTCATCGCGGTCGACGACGAGGACCGCGTCCTGCTGCTGCGCCAGTACCGGCACCCGGTGCGCTCCGAGCTGTGGGAGCCGCCCGCCGGGCTGCGGGACGTCGCGGACGAGCCCCCGGTCCGGACCGCGGCGCGCGAGCTCGCCGAGGAGGCGGACCTGCGTGCCGAGCGCTGGCACGCGCTCGTCGACTTCTACACGACGCCGGGCGGCTCGTCCGAGGAGATCCTGGTCTTCCTCGCGCGGGGGCTCTCGCCCGTGCCGGACGACGAGCGGTTCGAGCGGACCGACGAGGAGGCCGGCATGGTCCCCGTGTGGGTCCCGCTCGACGACGCCGTGGCCGCTGTGCTCGGGGGCCGGCTGCGCAGCCCGTCGGCGGTCGTCGGGATCCTCGCCGCGGCGGCGGCGCGCGCCCGCGGGTGGGACGAGCTCACGCCCGCGGACGCAGCTCCCTGACGAACGCGGTCAGCGCGGCCGTGAGCAGGGCGGCGCCCAGCATGTGCACGCCCACGAGCAGCGCGGGCAGGCCCGTGAAGTACTGCACGTAGCCGACGAGACCCTGCGCGAGCGTCACGACGACGAGCACGACCGCCGCGCGACGGGTCCGGTGCGGCGCGGTGCCGCGGAGCAGGCCGACGACAAGCGCGGCGAGCACCGCGAGGAACGCCCACACCGACGCCGCGTGCAGCTTCGCGGCGAGCACCGGGTCGAACGCGAACCGGTACGCGACCTCCTCGTCCCCGCCGTGCGGACCGGCCCCGGTCACGAGGATGCCGAGGGCGAGCATGACGACGGCGACGCCGACGAGGACCCGGCTCAGGGCGAGGGTGCGCGGCCCGACGACGGCCCGCGGCGGGCCGTCGCCCTGCCGGTGCCGCACCACGAGCGCGGTGGACGCCGCGACGAGCCCGAGCGAGATGATCATGTGCAGCCCGACGAGCGCGGGCGGCAGCTCGAGCAGCACGATGATGCCGCCGACCACGGCCTGCAGGACGACGCCGACGAGCGGCAGGAGCCCGAGCCGCCGGTAGCCCGGCGCGCGCGTCACGTCGGTCCAGACCAGCACGGCGACGGCGATCGCGATGACGCCGAGCACGCCGGTCAGCGTCCGGTTGCCGAACTCGATGAAGGGGTGGATCGAGCTCGCGGAGTGCAGCGCGGGCGTGAACTCGCCCGGCTCGCACTGCGGCCACGTCGAGCACCCGAGGCCCGACCCGGTCAGCCGGACCGCACCGCCGGTGACGATGATGACCACCTGCGCGACGAGGTTCGCGACCAGCGCCGGGCGCGTCCACGACCGCCAGCGGGCCAGCGGGTCACGGCGGGCGGGAGGGGCGGTCACGGGGGCGGTGCTCACGCCCTCCAGGGTACGGCGGCGCGGCCGTCGTCCACCCCGGCCGTGGCGTCCTGGGGACGTGAGATGGGCGACGCCCTCGGCCGGCTCACGCGGCCCCCGGCGGCGGCAGCGGCGCGCGCCGACGAGGCGCGCGCCGGCGACGTGGGCGGACGGTGCCCGGTCAGTGCCAGCGGAACAGCCGGCGCGCGCCCCACGCGAGCGCCACGGCCCAGGCGAGCAGCACGAGCAGCGAGGTGACCGCGAGCTCCCCGTGCACCAGCCCCGCGCGCAGTGCCTCGCCGAGCGCTCCCGACGGCAGCAGCAGCGCCGCGTCACCGAGCCAGCCGGGCAGCTGGCTCGCCGGGATCACGATGCCGCCCGCGACCGCGAGCAGCACGAGCACCAGGTTGGCGGTCGCGAGCACGGCCTCGGCCCGCAGCGACCCGGCGAGGGCGAGCGCGAGCGAGGTGAACGCCGCGGTGCCGAGCAGCAGCGCGAGCAGCGCGGCCGGGACGCCGGCGAGCTCGGGCCGCCAGCCGAGCGCGACCGCGACGGCGCCGATCACCACGACCTGCACGAGCTCGACCGCGAGCACGCCGAGGACCTTGCCGGCGAGCAGGCCGCCGCGCCCGAGCGGGGTCGTGGCGAGCAGGCGCAGGACGCCGTTGCGCCGGTCGAACGCGGTCGCGATGGCCTGCGACGTGAACGCCGTGCTCATCACCGCGAGGGCGAGCACGCCGGGGGCGACGAAGTCGATGCGCGAGGCGCCGCCGGTCGCCAGGTCGACGAACCCGGTGCGCGCGAGCCCGACGAGGACGAGGACCGGCAGGATCACGGTCACGAGCAGCTGCTCGCCGTTGCGCAGGATCATGCGCGTCTCGAACCCGGCCTGCGTGAGCACGCGCCGCAGCGTCGGGGCTGCGCCGGGGGCGGTGCGTGCCGGACCCGCCGGGCGGTGTCCGGAGGGGCCGGTCGGGGCCGGGCGGGCGTCCGGGCTCATCGCAGGCTCTGTCCGGTGAGGTCGAGGAAGACGTCCTCGAGGGTGCGCCGCCCGACGGTCACCCGGCTGACGAGCAGGTCGCGCGCGGCGCACCACGCCGTCAGGTCGGCGAGCGTGCGGGCGTCGACGTCCCCCGTGACGACGTAGTCGAGCTCGCCGCCGTCGGGGGAGGGGCGCACCACCGGACCGGCACCCGGCGCCGGTCGCCCGGCGAGCGCCTGGGTCAGGGAGTCCAGCGCGGACGCGTCGAGCGGGACCGGCGCCATGAACCGCAGCGTCCGGTCGCTGCCGGCCGCGACGAGGTCCGCGACCGAGCCCTGGGCGATCACCGCACCATGGTCGACGACCACCACGCGGTCGGCGAGGTCCTCGGCCTCGTCCATCAGGTGGGTGGTGAGCACGACGGACGTGCCCTCGGCGCGCAGCTCGCGCACGAGCTCCCAGACCGCGCGCCGCGACTGCGGGTCCATGCCGGCGCTGGGCTCGTCGAGGAACACGAGCTCGGGGCGTCCCACGAGCGCGGTCGCGAGCGCGAGCCGTTGGCGCTGACCGCCCGAGAGCCGCCGGACCGTCGTGCGCGCGAAGCCGCCGAGGCCGAGCCGCTCGCTGAGCTCGCCGACGTCGCGCGGGCGGGCGTGCAGCCGCGCGACGTGCTCGAGCATCTCGAGCGCGCGCACGCCGGTCGGCAGCCCGCCGTCCTGGAGCATGACGCCGACGCGCGGGCGCAGGGCGCGGGCGTCGGCCAGCGGGTCCAGCCCGAGCACGCGCACCGAGCCGGCGTCGGGGGAGCGCAGCCCCTCGCAGCACTCGACCGTCGTCGTCTTGCCCGCGCCGTTCGGCCCGAGGACCGCCGTGACGCGGCCGGCGTCCGCGACGAGGTCGAGGCCGTCGACGACCGCCCGGGAGCCGTACCGCTTCACGAGGCCGCGGATCTCGACGGCGGGGGTCTCGGGCACGCAGGGAGTCTAGGTGGTGCCCGACGGCGCCTCGCGCGCGCGGAGCGCGGCCGTGGTGAGGGTCACCTTGCTTGCACGGAACGAATTCGGCAACAAGGATGTTGGCAATATCGAGACTGCGGAGGAGGTGGTTCGTGAGCGCGACGATGCCGGTGACACGGGCACCTCGGACGACCCCGCAGGCCCACGAGACCACCGCCGCTCACGGCGCCGCGACCTCCACCGTCCCGTCGGCCGTCCGCGGTGCGCCCGGTGCCGCCGACGAGGCCGGGACCCGCCGCCGCATCCTCGAGCTCGTCGCCGCCGACGGCCCGGTCTCCGCGGCCGAGCTGGCCACGGAGCTCGACCTGACCGGCACGGCGATCCGCCGGCACCTCGGCGTCCTCGAGGGCACGGCCCAGATCGCGGTGCACGAGTCGAGCACCCCCGCACCCGCCCGCCGCGGACGTCCGGCCCGCCGGTACGTCGTCACGGCGCAGGGCCAGGCGGCGCTCTCGCACCGCTACCCCGAGCTCGCCGCTCAGGCGCTGCGCTTCCTCGCCGAGGTCGCCGGTCCGGGTGCGCTCGAGGAGTTCGCCGAGCGCCGGGTGCGCGACCTCGAGACCCGCCACGCGGCGGCCGTCGCCGCGGCAGGGCCGGACGTCCAGGCGCGCGCGCAGGCCCTCGCCGATGGGCTCGCCCGCGACGGGTACGCCGCGACCGCCCGACCCGGCCCCGGCGCACGTGCGGTGCAGCTCTGCCAGGGCCACTGCCCGGTGCAGCAGATCGCCACCGAGTTCCCCCAGCTCTGCGAGGCCGAGGCGCACGCGTTCTCGCGTCTCCTCGGAGTCCACGTGCAACGCCTCTCGACGCTCGCCGCCGGGGGTCACGTGTGCACCACGAACATCCCGATCACCACGCCCCCTGCCCCTGTGGAAGGACCGAACGCATGAGTGCGTCCACCGAGAACCCCGTGAGCACACCCCTCACCCAGGACGAGGCCATCGCGTCCATCGGTACCTACGGGTACGGGTGGCACGACGCCGACGCCGCCGGTGCCTCGGCGCGCCGTGGCGTCGACGAGGACGTCGTGCGCAACATCTCGGCGCTCAAGAACGAGCCCGAGTGGATGCTCAAGACGCGCCTGAAGGCCCTGCGCCTGTTCGACAAGAAGCCGATGCCCTGGTGGGGCTCGGACCTGTCGGGCATCGACTTCGACAACATCAAGTACTTCGTGCGGTCGACCGAGAAGCAGGCGACGAGCTGGGAGGATCTCCCGGACGACATCAAGAACACGTACGACCGGCTCGGCATCCCCGAGGCGGAGAAGCAGCGCCTCGTCGCGGGCGTCGCCGCGCAGTACGAGTCCGAGGTCGTCTACCACCAGATCCAGGAGGAGCTGGAGGAGCAGGGCGTCATCTTCGTCGACACCGACACGGGCCTGCGCGAGTACCCGGAGATCTTCGAGCAGTACTTCGGCTCCGTGATCCCCCCGGGCGACAACAAGTTCGCCTCGCTCAACACCGCGGTGTGGTCGGGCGGCTCGTTCGTCTACGTCCCGCCGGGCGTGCACGTCGAGATCCCGCTGCAGGCCTACTTCCGGATCAACACCGAGAACATGGGCCAGTTCGAGCGGACGCTGATCATCGCGGACGAGGGCTCGTACGTGCACTACGTCGAGGGCTGCACCGCGCCGGTGTACTCGTCGGACTCGCTGCACTCCGCGGTCGTCGAGATCATCGTCAAGAAGAACGCCCGGGTCCGGTACACGACGATCCAGAACTGGTCGAACAACGTGTACAACCTCGTCACCAAGCGCGCCACGGCCGCCGAGGGCGCGACGATGGAGTGGGTCGACGGGAACATCGGCTCCAAGGTCACGATGAAGTACCCGGCGATCTACCTCATGGGCGAGCACGCACGCGGCGAGACGCTGTCGATCGCGTTCGCGGGTGAGGGCCAGCACCAGGACGCGGGCGCCAAGATGGTGCACGCTGCGCCGCACACGTCGTCGTCCATCGTGTCGAAGTCCGTCGCCCGTGGCGGTGGCCGGACGTCGTACCGCGGTCTCGTGCAGGTGCTCGAGGGCGCGAGCCACTCGGCGTCCAACGTGCTGTGCGACGCGCTGCTCGTCGACCAGATCTCCCGCTCGGACACCTACCCCTACGTCGACGTCCGCGAGGACGACGTCTCGATGGGGCACGAGGCCACGGTCTCGCGCGTGAGCGAGGACCAGCTGTTCTACCTGATGTCCCGCGGCATGGCCGAGACCGAGGCCATGGCGATGATCGTGCGCGGCTTCGTGGAGCCGATCGCGCGTGAGCTGCCCATGGAGTACGCCCTCGAGCTGAACCGCCTGATCGAGCTGCAGATGGAAGGGTCCGTCGGCTGATGACGAGCACCACAACTGACCAGGAGACCCCGGGCACGTCCGGCGGCCTCACGACCGACCACTCGCGTGCCGTCGCCGACGGGGCGCACCGCCACGGGGTCGGCGGCACGCCGCAGTCGTCGCGCGCGGAGCGCGTGAGCTCGTTCGAGCTCGCGCAGTTCCCCGTGCCGAACGGGCGCGAGGAGGAGTGGCGGTTCGCGCCGGTCGACCGGCTCGCCCCGCTGTTCGCGGACGAGCTGACCGGCCCGAAGGTGCTCACGACCGTCGTCGAGGCGCCCGAGGTCACGGTCGAGGTCGTCGACCGCGACGACGTGCGGCTCGGCCAGGCGGGCAAGCCGGGCGACCGCACGGCCGCCACGGCGTGGGCCTCGTTCCAGCGCGCGACGATCCTCACGGTTCCGCCGCAGGCGGTGGCCTCGGCCGCGACGATGGTCCGCGTCGAGGGCATCGACGCGAGCAAGACCACGGCGTCGCACATCCTCGTGCACGCCCGTGAGCTGTCGGAGTCGCTCGTCGTCATCGACCACGTCGGCCCCGCGTCGCTCGCGGAGACCGTCGAGGTCGTCGTCGAGGACGGCGCGCACCTGACGCTCGTGTCGGTCCAGGACTGGGCAGAGGGCTCGGTGCACGCGTCGAGCCACCGCATCAAGGTCGGCCGCGACGCGACGGTCAAGCACATCGTCGTGACGCTCGGCGGCGACGTCGTGCGCGTCACGCCGGACGCCGAGTTCGCCGGCGAGAACGGGTCGATCGAGATGATCGGCCTGTACTTCGCGGACGCCGGCCAGCACCAGGAGCACCGGCTCTTCGTCGACCACAACGTCCCCTCGTGCCGCTCGCGCGTCACGTACAAGGGCGCGCTGCAGGGCGAGGGCGCGCACACCGTGTGGGTCGGCGACGTGCTGATCCGCGCCGAGGCCGAGGGCACCGACACCTACGAGCTCAACCGCAACCTCGTCCTCTCGGACGGCGCGCGGGCCGACTCGGTGCCGAACCTCGAGATCGAGACCGGTCTCATCGAGGGTGCCGGGCACGCGAGCGCGACCGGGCGCTTCGACGACGAGCAGCTGTTCTACCTGCGCTCGCGCGGCATCCCCGAGTCGGACGCGCGCCGGCTCGTGGTGCGCGGCTTCTTCGCCGAGCTCATCCACGCGATCGGCGTGCCCGAGGTCGAGGAGCGGCTGCTCGAGTCGATCGAGGCCGAGCTCGAGAAGAGCATGAGCGTGCTCGGCGCCGAGGCGACCCTGCCGACCGGCGACACGGACCTCACGGCGGTCGAGGTGCGCGAGCAGGAGCAGGTGTGAGCGCGCAGTTCGCCTGCTACGCCGAGGACGTCGCCGTCGGCTGCGCCCTGCGCCTCGAGCTCGAGGGCGAGAAGGGCCCCGTCGAGGTCGCGGTCGTCCGCGACGAGGAGGGGGACCTGCACGCGGTCTCCGACATCTGCTCGCACGGCGCCGTCTCGCTGTCCGACGGCGAGGTCGAGGGCCGCACCATCGAGTGCTGGCTGCACGGCTCGCGCTTCGACCTCGCCACGGGAAAGCCGCTCAGCCCGCCGGCCGTGCGCCCCGTCCCCGTCTACCCCCTGACCGTCGACGGCGAGCGTGTGCTCGTGGACGTCGACGCCCCCCACGGATCCTCCGAGGAGAACTGAGAATGGCCACGCTAGAGATTCGCGACCTGCACGTCAGCGTCGAGACCAAGGAGGGCCCCAAGCCCATCCTGCGCGGTGTCGACCTGACGATCGGCAGCGGCGAGACCCACGCCATCATGGGCCCCAACGGCTCCGGCAAGTCCACGCTGGCCTACTCGCTCGCGGGCCACCCGAAGTACGACGTCACGTCCGGCACGGTGACGCTCGACGGCGAGGACGTCCTCGCGATGAGCGTCGACGAGCGCGCCAAGGCGGGCCTGTTCCTCGCGATGCAGTACCCCGTCGAGGTCCCGGGCGTCTCGGTGACGAACTTCCTGCGCACCGCGAAGACCGCGATCGACGGCCAGGCGCCGGCGCTGCGGACGTGGACCAAGGACGTCAAGGCGGCCATGGAGCTGCTGCGCATGGACCCCGAGTTCGCGACCCGCAACGTCAACGAGGGCTTCTCGGGCGGCGAGAAGAAGCGCCACGAGATCCTCCAGCTCGAGCTCCTCAAGCCGAAGTTCGCGATCCTCGACGAGACCGACTCGGGCCTCGACGTCGACGCGCTGCGCATCGTGTCCGAGGGCGTCAACCGCGTCCGCTCGGGCGGCGAGGTCGGCGTGCTGCTGATCACGCACTACACGCGCATCCTGCGCTACATCACGCCCGACTTCGTGCACGTCTTCGTCGACGGCAAGGTCGCGGAGCAGGGCGGCCCCGAGCTCGCCGAGCGCCTCGAGTCCGAGGGCTACGACCGGTTCCTGCCGACGGGCACCGTCACCGCCTGACCTGCAGCACTGCCTGACCTGCAGCACCGCGTGACCTGCCACACCGCGTGATCCCCGCCGGGGGTCCCGACCCGCTCCGGCGGGCGGGACCACCGGCGGCACCGGCCGTGACCTGCGGCCGCCGGCACACCCAGCAAGGACGGACGACGTGACCACGACCCAGGAGCACCGGCTGGGCGCGAGCGAGCTCGCGGCGGTGCGTGCCGACTTCCCGCTGCTCACGCGCACGCTGCGCGACGGCCGCCCGCTCGTCTACCTCGACTCGGCGGCGACGTCGCAGAAGCCCGAGGTCGTCCTCGACGCGGAGCAGGACTTCTACGCGCAGCGCAACGCCGCGGTGCACCGCGGCGCGCACCAGCTCGCCGAGGAGGCGACCGAGGCGTTCGAGGACGCGCGGGACCGGGTCGCGTCGTTCGTCGGCGTCTCGCCCGGCGAGCTCGTCTGGACGTCGAACGCGACGGCGGCGCTCAACCTCGTCGCGTACGCGATGCAGAACGCGTCGCTCGGCCGCGGCGGCGTGGACGCCCGGCGGTTCGCGCTCGGGGCCGGCGACGAGATCGTCGTGACCGAGCTCGAGCACCACGCAAACCTCGTGCCGTGGCAGGAGCTCGCCGCGCGCACCGGGGCGACGCTGCGCTGGATCGGCGTGGACGACGACGGCCGGCTGCGGACCGACGAGCTCGCGACCGTCGTCACCGACCGCACGCGCGTGCTGGCCTTCACGCACGCGTCGAACGTGACCGGGGCCGTCACGGACGTCGAGGCGTTCGTGGCGCGCGCCCGCGAGGTCGGCGCGCTCACCGTGCTCGACGCGTGCCAGTCCGTGCCGCACCTGCCCGTGGACCTGACCGCTCTCGGCGTCGACTTCGCCGCGTTCTCCGGCCACAAGATGCTCGCCCCCACGGGCGTCGGCGCGCTGTACGGGCGGCGTGAGCTGCTCGAGGCGATGCCGCCCGTGACGACCGGCGGCTCGATGGTCGAGGTCGTCACGATGGAGACCACGACGTACGCGCCGCCGCCGCAGCGCTTCGAGGCCGGCACGCAGATGGTGTCCCAGGCCGTCGCGATGGGCGCGGCGGCGAGCTACCTGCACGAGCTCGGGATGCCCGCGGTCGCGGCGCACGAGGCGGAGATCGCCGGGGCGCTGCTCGACGCGGTCGCGTCCGTGCCCGGCGTCCGCGTGATCGGCCCGACGGACACCCGGGACCGGCTCGCCGCGGTGTCGTTCGTCGTGGACGGCGTGCACGCGCACGACGTCGGTCAGGTGCTCGACGACGCCGGGGTCGCCGTCCGGGTCGGGCACCACTGCGCGCAGCCCCTGCACCGCCGGTTCGGCGTCGCCGCCACGGCGCGCGCGAGCGGCGCGGTGTACACGACGCTCGAGGAGATCGAGGTCTTCCGGGAAGCACTCGCGGGGGTCCGGGCGTTCTTCGGGGTGACGGACGCACCGGCGCCCGCCGGCACCGCGCGGGAGGGGGCCCGATGAGCTCGATGGAGCAGCTGTACCAGCAGGTCATCCTCGACCACGCGCGCGCGCCGCACGGCCGCGGGCTCGTCGCCGCCGGACCGGGCGCGGGGGAGTCGCACCAGGTCAACCCGACGTGCGGCGACGAGGTCACGCTGCGCGTCGAGGTCGTGGACGGCCGGGTCGCCGCGCTCAGCTGGGAGGGCGAGGGCTGCAGCATCTCGCAGGCGTCCGTCTCGGTGCTCCACGACCTCGTCACGGGCACGCCGCTCGGCGAGGTCGACGCGCTCGCCGCGGAGTTCCGCGAGCTCATGGGCTCGCGCGGCGCCGGGCTGGACGCGGACACCGAGGACCGCCTCGGCGACGCCACCGCCTTCACCGGGGTCGCGAAGTACCCCGCCCGCATCAAGTGCGCGCTGCTCGGCTGGGCCGCACTGCAGGACGCGCTCATCAGGACCGGCGCCACCGCGCCGGCCGGGACCAAGGAGGACGCATGACAGCCACCACACCGGGCGGCGCACCCGCGAGCCCGACCACGGCCGCGGACGTCGAGGAGGCGCTGCGCGACGTCATCGACCCCGAGCTCGGCATCAACGTCGTCGACCTCGGTCTCGTCTACGGCGTGACGGTCGACCAGACCAACACCGCCGTGATCGACATGACCCTGACCTCGGCGGCGTGCCCGCTGACCGACGTCATCGAGGACCAGGCCGGGCAGTCGCTCGACGGCGTCGTCGACGGCTTCCGGATCAACTGGGTCTGGATGCCGCCGTGGGGCCCCGAGAAGATCACGCCCGACGGCCGCGAGCAGATGCGGGCGCTCGGCTTCAACATCTGAGCCGACGACACCCGGACGGTACCCCGACCCGCCTCCACCGGGGCCGGGTGGCCCGCCGCCACGCACGAGAGCCCGGCACCGCGCAGGTGCCGGGCTCTCGTCGTGCTGCGGGACCCTCGCGCGCCCGAGGGCCGGGTCCCGCCGGTCTCAGAGGTCCGTCGCCGCGAACGTGTCGCACGCCGCCAGGTTGCGCTCGTTGTACCCGGTCGTGAACCAGCGCTGGCGCTGCTCGCTCGACCCGTGGGTCCACGTGTGCGGGTTCACGCCCCCGCCCGACTGCTGCTGGATGTGGTCGTCGCCGACGGCCTCGGCCGCGGAGAGCGCGTCGGCGAGCTGCGCGTCGGTGATCGGCTCGAGGAAGGTGACGCCGGTGTCGGGGTCGACCGTGCTCGCCGCGTTGCCCGCCCAGACGCCCGCGTAGCAGTCGGCCTGGAGCTCGACGCGCACCGAGTCGGACGTCGCGCCGGTGCCCTGGCGGTCCGCCCGGTCCATGACGCCGGTGATCGTCTGGATGTGGTGGCCGTACTCGTGCGCCGTGACGTACATCTCGGCGAGCGAGCCGGCCGACGCGCCGAACTGGCTCTGCAGCAGGTCGAAGAACCGCAGGTCCATGTAGATCTTCTGGTCGGGCGGGCAGTAGAACGGGCCGGTCGACGCGGACGCCTGCCCGCAGCCGGTCACGACCGAGTCCTCGAACGCCCGCACGCCGGGGGCGACGAACTCGACACCCGCGGCGGGCAGCGCCGCGGCCCAGTACGCGTCGAGCGACTGCACGGTCCCGGACAGGCGGCACTCGCGCGTCGTGTTCGCCTCCTCGATGGTGCAGTCACCGACCGTGCCGACCTCCTCGGCCGCACCGCCACCCTGAGCTCCGCCCACGACGCCGCTGAGGTCGACGCCCGTGAACTGAGCGATGAGGAACACCGCGATGCCCACGAGCCCGACTCCGCCGCCGACCGCGACGCCACGTCCGCCGCGGCTCGTCTCGACGCGACCGCCCTCGAAGCCGCCACCCTCGCTGAATGTCATGGCGCAGACGGTAGACCGCGCCTCACGCGCGTGCACGGCGAGACGGACGCTCGTCCGGGTCCTCGCCGAGCCCCCGCGCGGCGAGCGCGTCCCCGACGGCCCGGGCGTGCGCGACGGTCCGGACCGCGGCGGGCACGAGCAGCGCGCGGGGGTCGCGCTCGAGCCCGCGGGCACGGGCGGCATCGCGCACCTCGTGCACGGTCCGGGCGAGCGCGGGCACGGTGCGGAGCATGAGCCCGACCGCCAGCGCGAACGTCTCGGGCGGCAGCCCGACGTGCCGCAGCGGGCGGGCGAGCCACGTCAGGGTGTCGAGCAGGCGGTCCGCGGGCGTCGTCGCGGTGACGACGACGGCCGCGAGCACGAGCGCCACGAGGTCGAGCGCGACCTCGACCGCGACGGGCCACCCGCGGGCCCACCACTGGTAGAGGCCGACCAGCGCCGCGGTCACGAGCACCGGGCCGAGGCCGCGCAGCGTCACGTGCGGCGGCAGGCGCCCGACGAGGGCGAGCAGGACGCCGACCCCCAGCGCGAGCACGGCGCTCAGCGGGCCGGTCGCGACCACGACCGCCACTCCGAGCAGCGCGAGCCCCGCGAGCTTGAGCCCGGGGCGCGCGCGGTGCAGGACGGTGGCGCCCGGGTGGTACAGGCCGAGCGGCCCGGCCCAGGGC
>NZ_JBFTER010000059.1:0-27351 GCF_047229345.1 Cellulomonas jepli
GGGCGGCTCCGCGTCGCCGGGCGGGTCCGCGTCGCCGGGCGGGTCCGCGTCGCCGGCCGGTGCGCGTGCGTGGCCGGGCACGGCGGGATGGTGGGTCGGGACGAGAGCACCGTCGGCCGACGTCACGCCGGAGCGCACCCGCGGCACCGACCCGGCGGGCGACGGGACGAGCACCCGAGCGACGTGGTGGTCGGGTGACGTCCCGCCGGCCCGCTCGGTCGCGCCGGCGCCCGCAGCGCCCGCACGCTCGGCGGAGCACGCACCCGTGGCGCCCGCACCGAAGGCGGAGCCCGCACCCCGCGCTCCCGCTCCCGCTCCCGTTCCCGTTCCCGCTCCCGCTCCAGCTCCCGCTCCCGCTCCCGCTCCCGCTCCCGCTCCCGCTCCCGCTCCCGCCGTGGAGCATGCACCCGTGGTGCCCCCACCCGCTCCCGTCGTGGAGCACGCCCCCGTCGCACCCGCACCCGCACCCGCGGTGGAGCGCGCACCCGTCGCACCGGCCCCCGCGCCGGCCACCCTGCCGCCCGGCAAGCCCACCGAGGCCCGCCCGCCCGCCGGCCGTGCGCCCGGACGCGCCTCCCACGCCCGCCCGACGCGGGACCAGGCGCACGTCACCGCACCGACCCGACCCCAGCCGTCGACGTCGGACCTGCGGGGCGCGGCGTCCGGTCACGGGAGGTCCGGCCGCGACGGCGGGTACGGCGCCGACCGTGGTCACCACGGACACCACGGTCACGTCGCCCACGGCGGGACGTGGTGATGCGCTCGGCCCGACGGCGACGGGGCCGCGCCCCGCACGACCGGGTGGCGCACCTGACCGTCCGTGCGCGGGTCCTCTCGGCGGTGCTGCTGCTCGCGGCGCTCGCGGTCGTCATCGCGGGGGCGACGGCGTACCTGCTGCAGGCGCAGCGCACCGACAAGCGCATCGACGACTCGCTCGTCCGGGCGATCGACGTGCTGCGCTTCGTGACCGCCGAGGGCCCCGACGCCGAGCGCAACCCCGAGCTCGAGTTCACGACCGTGACCGACCTGCTCTACGCGGCGGTGCAGCGCCGCGGCTTCACCGAGCACGAGGGGGTGCTCGCGCTGGTCGACGGCGAGCCGCGCTGGCTGGCCTCGACGTCCGTGCCGCTGCGCCTCGAGGCCGACGAGGAGCTGCTGCGCCGGCTCGCGGCGGTCTCCCCCGACGACCCGGTGGAGCTCCAGACCGTCCGCACGTCCGCGACCGAGTACCGCCTCGTCGCGATGCCGGTCTCGGTCACGGGCGACCCGCACCAGGGTCTGTTCGTCGTCGCGATCGACCGGCGGGCCGAGATCGCGACGATGTCGCGGGTGTACCGGTCCTACGCGTCGGTCGCGCTGGGCTCGCTCGTGGTCATCGCGCTCGTCGCGTGGTTCGTCGTCGGGCGCCTGCTCCGGCCCGTGCGGCTGCTGCGTGACACCGCGCGGCACATCACCGAGTCGGACCTCTCGGAGCGCATCTCCGTCAGCGGCTCCGACGACCTGTCCGACCTCGCGCGGACCGTCAACGCGATGCTCGACCGGCTGCAGAGCGCGTTCGGGTCGCAGCGCGAGCTGCTCGACGACGTGGGCCACGAGCTGCGGACGCCGCTGACGATCGTGCGGGGACACCTCGAGCTGCTGGACCCCGACGACCCCGACGACGTGCGGGCGACCCAGGCGCTCGCGCTCGACGAGCTCGACCGGATGCACCGCCTCGTCAACGACCTCATGACGCTCGCGACCGCCGAGCGGCCCGACTTCGTGCGGGTCGCCCCCACGGACGTCGGGCGGCTCACCGACGACGTGCTCGACAAGGCGCGCGGGCTCGGTGACCGGCGCTGGCAGGTCGCTGCCCGGGCCGACGCGACGGTGCTCGTCGACTCCCAGCGCGTCACGCAGGCGTGGCTCCAGCTCATCGCGAACGCCGTGTCGGTCTCCGCCCCGGGGACGTGGATCCGCATCGGCAGCGAGATCCGCTCGGGCCGCGTGCTGCTGTGGGTGCGCGACGAGGGTCCCGGCGTCGCCCCCGAGGAGGAGGCGCGCATCTTCGAGCGTTTCCACCGCGGCCGCGCCGACCGCATCGGTCGCCGCGGCGACGGCGCCGGGCTGGGCCTGCCCATCGTCGCCGCGATCGCCGCGGCGCACCACGGCCGCGTGACGCTCGAACGGCCCCCGCTCGGTGCGGGCAGCGGGGCCGTGTTCGTGCTCGACCTCCCCGCGCTGGACCTCGTGGAAGAACCGCGTCTCACCCCCGCCGAGCTGTTGGAGCAGACATGACACAGATCCTCATCGCCGAGGACGAGGAACGCATCGCCGCGTTCATCGCCAAGGGCCTGCGTTCCGAGGGCTTCGCGACCGCGACGGTCGCGACCGGCGCGGAGGCGCTCGCGCTGGCGCGCACCGGCGAGTACGCCCTCCTGGTGCTCGACCTCGGGCTCGCCGACATGGACGGGTTCGACGTGCTGCGCCAGCTCCGCGAGTCCGGGGCGCGACTGCCCGTCATCATCCTCACGGCGCGCAGCTCCGTGACCGACACCGTCACGGGCCTGGAGTCGGGCGCCGACGACTACATGGCCAAGCCGTTCCGGTTCGAGGAGCTGCTCGCGCGCGTCCGGCTCCGGCTGCGCACCCCCCAGGTCGTCGGCGAGGTCGCGACGCTGACCCACGGGCCGCTCCAGCTCGACCTGCGCACGCGCCGCATGCGGGTCGGCTCGCAGGAGGTCGACCTGTCGGCGCGCGAGTTCGCGCTCGCCGAGACGTTCCTGCGCCACCCGGGGCACGTGCTGAGCCGCGAGCAGCTGCTCTCGCAGGTGTGGGGCTACGACTTCGACCCGGGCTCGAACGTCGTCGACGTGTACGTCCGCTACCTGCGCAAGAAGCTCGGCGCGGAGCACTTCGACACCGTGCGCGGCGTCGGCTACCGGCTCGTGGACGCGACCGCAGGGGTCTGACGGCCGCTGCACGCCGGCGGTCCGGGCGGTGGCCCCGGGCGGCCGACCCCGGCGCGCCCTGGCACACTGTCGGCGTGCGAGACGTGGCCCTGCTCCCCAAGGCCCACCTCCACCTGCACTTCACCGGCTCGATGCGCACGGCGACGCTGGGCGACCTCGCGGAGCGCTCCGGCGTCCGGCTGCCCGCGGCGCTGCTCGACGGCGACCCGTTGCGCGTCCCCGCGGACGAGCGCGGCTGGTTCCGCTTCCAGCGCCTCTACGACGCCGCCCGGGCGTGCGTGCGCACCGAGGCGGCGCTGCGCCGGATCGTCGACGAGGCGGCCGCGGACGACGCCGCCGAGGGCTCCGGCCGGCTCGAGCTGCAGGTGGACCCCACGTCGTACGCGCCCTACGTCGGCGGGCTCTCCGCGGCGCTCGAGATCATCCTCGACGAGGCCCGCACCGCGAGCGCCCGCCACGGTGTCGAGGTGGCGCTCGTCGTGGCCGCGTCGCGCATGCGGCACCCGCTCGAGGCGCGGACGCTGGCACGGCTCGCGGCCCGCCACGCCGGCGAGGGGCCCGGGGAGGTCGTGGGGTTCGGGCTGAGCAACGACGAGCGGCGCGGGGACACCGAGGAGTTCGCGCCGGCGTTCGCGATCGCGCGCCGCGCCGGGCTCGCCTCCGTCCCGCACGGCGGCGAGCTCCTGGGACCCGAGCACGTCGTGGACGTCCTCGACCACCTCGCCCCCGACCGGCTCGGCCACGGCGTGCGCACCGCCGAGGACCCCGCGCTGCTCGAGCGCGTCGTCGCCGGCGGCGTGGCGCTCGAGCTGTGCCCCGCGTCGAACGTGTCGCTCGGGGTGTACCGGCAGGCGTCGGACGTCCCGCTGCGCACGCTCGTCGACGCGGGGGCGACCGTGGCGCTCGGCGCCGACGACCCGCTGCTGTTCGGCTCCCGGCTCGCGGAGCAGTACCGCACCGCGCGCGACGTGCACGGCTTCGACGACGAGGCCCTCGCCGAGCTCGCGCGCGGCTCCATCCGGGCGAGCCGGGCCGGTACGGCGACGCGAGACCGCCTGCTCGCCGGCGTCGACGCCTGGCTCGCAGCCCCGGACGAGGCCGTCCCGGACGGGGCCACGCCGGACAGGGCCGCTCCGGACGGGCCCGTCCCGGCATGAGCGACCCTCAGCCGCTCTCGTCGACCCATGCCCGGGTGAGGTACGCGTCGAACCCCACGACGGCGGGCGCCGGGACCCCGTAGCCCGCGGACTCGTCGACGAGCACCCGCTCGACGCCGACCAGGGCGCCGTCCGCCGGGTCGACGAGGAGGATCGGTCGCACCGGCGCACCGACCTCCGGCCCGACGGTGATCGCGACCGTGCGGCGCCCGGCCCGGTCGAGGACGGCGCCCAGGGTCACGAGCCGCTCCTCGCCCGCGAGCGCCGACCAGAGCGCGGCGTCGACCGCGCCGCTCACGACCGCACGCTCCTGGACCCGGGCCGTCCCCTCGAGCAGGCACACCGCGGTCTCGTCGGGCGTCGACTCCCGCGCCGCGCACACCGTCCCGTCGAGCAGGCGCTCGCGCAGCACGTCGGGTGCGAGCCCGGCGAGGGCGTCGAGGGTGGGGGCGTCGCTCGCCCCGGGGCCGAACGTCTGCTCCTCGGGCGGACCGGGGGCGGCCCCGTCCTGGGGCAGGCGCCCCCCGACCTCGAGCGGCTCGCCCGACCTCTCGACGCTCCGCAGGGAGCCGTCGGGACGGACCCAGGTGTCGACGGTCCCGGGCACGACGGCGGCGCGCGTCCCGCCGGCGTCCGTCGTGCCCTCGAAGGTCCAGCGGGCGACGTGCACGTACTGGACGTCGCCGGTGCGCGGCGGCTCGACCCGGGCGCGCGCCGCGTCCGCGAACGACGCCAGCACGGGCGCGGCCTCGTCCCCCGTCGCCTCGGCGAGCTCGGTGTCGACGACGAGCCCGTAGCTGAGCAGCGGCGGGGTGTCCGCGACGGCGCGGGGCGTGCCGAGCGGGTCCGCGAGGACCGCGACGGCCAGGGCGGTGACCGCGGCGACCCCGACGGCCACCCGGACGGGCAGGCCGTCGCGCGTGCGGCGGGCGCGTGCCCGCACCTCCCGGGGCAGCGGCCGGCGCGCCGGGTCGGGCCGGGTGCGGACGATCCGGTCGAGCGCCTCGCGCGCGGCGGGGCGCTCGTGGGCGCGGTCGAGCACGCGCTCGGGCACCGGGTTCGTGTCGCCGAGCAGTGCCTGGACCTTCTGGACCTCGTGGTCGTTCATCGACGCCGCGGCGCGAGCCCCCGGCGCCCCGGGAACCGGTCCTGGTCCTCGTCCCCGTGCTCCACCCGGGCGGTGTGCGGGGCGGACGGGCGGGCGGGCGCGTCGTCCTCGACGGCGTGCCCGGCCTGGACGAGCCGCTCGAGCCGGTGGCGCGCCCGGTGCAGGCGCATCGCCGCGGTGCCGGGCGAGCAGCCGAGCACACGCCCGAGGGCGACGAGGTCGAGGCCGTCCCACGCGACGAGCTGGAGGATCTCCTGGTCGCGCGGCGCGAGCTTGCGCATGACGGTCGAGGCGAGCATCCGGTCGGTCACGATCTCGGCGGGGTCGATCTCGACGATCGGCACGCCCGCGGCGAGACCGGCGCGGATGCGGACGTCGAGCCGCGCGGCGCGCAGCCGGGCGCGCTGGGAGTTCGCGAGGATGTTGCGCGCGACCACGATGAGCCACGCGGTCCGCGCGTCGGGGTCCTCGGGCAGGACGTCAGCGCGGTGCCACGCGACGGTGAGCGCCTGGGCGGCGACGTCCTCGGCGACGTGCCAGTCGGTGCGCCGGGCCGCGTACCCGAGCACGACGGGGTACAGCTCGGCGAACATCGCCGCGAACTGGTCCTCGTCCACGTGCAGCCCCTTCGTGACCTCAGGGGCGAGTGTAGGCACACGACGCTGCCGCGGGAGCGCCGGGCGCGCGTCAGCAGCTCGTCGCGGTCGCGTTCTGGATCAGGGACCGGGCACCGGCGAGCCAGCCGCCGACGGCCTGGTTGCGGGTCCAGGGTCCGGCGCAGACGCTGCTGCCCCCGCCCCCCGCCGTCTCGTAGAACGTGGAGCGCTTCGACCGCTTGTTGGCGTAGCTGCCGATGGTCACGGCCGGCAGCCCGATCACGGCGCCCGGCTGGTTGAGCTGGAACATCGTCCCCCCGTAGAACGGGCCGGTCCAGACGCACGTGGTGCCGGACGCGCAGTCGCCGTAGGAGAGCGTCCCGACCTCGGCGTGCACGACGGTCACCGCGCCGCCCTGCAGGCTCACGGTCTCGAGGACCCGGTGGCCGGGGTCCGCGACGGGCTCGTCCTCGGGGAGCACCGGCGTCGCGCCCAGCAGGAGCGAGGCGACACCGAGGAGGGCGGTCAGCACGGTGCGCCGCTCGCGCGCGCTCCCGAGGGAACGGTGCAGCGCGTTCGAGGCGGAGCGTGCCCAGTCCAGGAAGATGCCCATACCTACACCATGTCCGGAATCGCCCGGACTTCACCAGGGGATTCCGCGGGGACAGCGCCCGTCGTCGAGCCCGTGCCGTCGAGGCTCGCGTTCACGAGCACCGGCTCGGGCTCGAGCTCGATCCCGAACCGGGCGCGCACCCCCTCGCGGACCTCGCGGGCCAGCGCGAGCACGTCCACGGCGCGCGCCCCGCCCCGGTTCGTGAGCGCCAGCGTGTGCTTGGTCGAGACCGCGGCCGGCCCCGGGAGCCCGTGCCCGCGCCCGAACCCCGCCTGCTCGATGAGCCACGCGGCGCTCGTCTTGGTGCGGCCGTCGCCCGTCGGGTAGCGCGGCGCGCCCTCGGGCAGCAGCGCCGCGAGCTCCGCGTCGAGCACCGGGTTGGTGAAGAACGAGCCCGCGCTCGCGGTGTCCGGGTCCGCCGCGTCGAGCACCATGCCCTTGCCCGCACGCAGCGCGAGCACCGCCGCGCGGACGTCGGCGAGCGGCGCCCGCTCCCCCACCTGGACGCCCAGGGTGCGCGCGAGCTCGGCGTACGCGACCGGCTCCGACAGCGGACCGATGCGGAGCTGGAACGTCACGTCGAGGACCACGTAGCGCGGCGTCGGCCCCCACGGCGACCTCGGGTCCCCCTCGACGGGGCGCATCGAGCGCTTGAGCAGCGACGTGCGGTAGCCGAAGGCGAGGTCCACGAGCGGCAGCGTCCGCACCCGGGCACGCCCGCGGTCCCACACGCGGACCACGGAGATCGTCTGCGCGACCTCCTGGCCGTACGCGCCGACGTTCTGCACGGGCGTCGCACCGGTCGAGCCGGGGATGCCGGAGAGCGCCTCGATCCCGACGAGCCGGGTCGCGACCGCGTGCGCCACGACGTCGTCCCACGGGGTCCCGGCCGGGACGGTGACGGTGACGCCCGCGCACGCCGAGGCGTCGGGCGTCTCGACGCCGGTCCGCACGTCGCGCACGACGACGCCGTCGAACCCCGCGTCGCCGACCAGCAGGTTCGAGCCGCCGCCGAGCACGAGCAGCGGCTCGCCGGCGTCGTCCGCAGCACGCACCGCCGCGATCAGCTCGGCCTCGGTGCTCGTCTCGACGTAGCGCCCGGCGGGCCCGCCGACGCCGAGCGTCGTGAGCGCGGCGAGCAGGGGGGCGGGAGCCGGGTTCGTCACCGCGCCAGGTTATCGGTCGGCGGCACGTCCGCCGGGGCCGCGTCCGCGCGGCCGTCCTGCCCGTCGCCGTGCTCGTCCCGCTGCCCCGCAGCGCGGAGGGTCACGGGCTCGACGGGTGCCGCCGCCCGGACCACGAGCAGCCCGACGAGCACCGGGACGGCGATCGCGAGCAGCGCCTGCCGGTACCCGATCTCGTCCGCGAGCAGGCCGAGCAGCGGCGGGCCCGCGAGGAACGCGGAGTACCCGACCGTCGACACGACGCTCACGCGCGCCGCGGCGCGCAGCGGGTCGTCGCTCGCGGCGGACATGCCGACGGGGAACCCGAGCGCGGCGCCCATCCCCCACAGCACGACGCCGACGAGCGCGAGCCACAGCATCGTGTCGGGCACGAGACCGAAGATCAGGAGCCCGACGAGCGAGAGCGCCGCGCAGAGCCGGAGCACCGTCACGCGCCCGTACCGGTCGAGCAGGTTGGTGCCGAGGAAGCGCATCGCGGTCATCGCCGTGACGAAGACCCCGAAGACGAGCGCACCGACGGTGTCGTCGGTCGCGAAGCCGTCGACGACCGCGAGCGCGACCCAGTCGTTCGCCGAGCCCTCGGTGAGCGCGGCGGCGAGCACCACGAGGCCGATGAGCAGCGTGCGCGGCTCGAGCCACGCGCCGAACGCCCGGCGGGCGACCGCACCGGTGCTCGCGTCCGCGTGCTCGACGTGGCCGGCGGCCGGCAGGAACCGGCGCACGCACCACGCGACGCCGATGCACGAGACGACGAGCACGGCGGGCAGGTGGACGTGCACCGGGACGTCGAGCCGGGCGGCGAGGGCCGCGAGGCCGGCCGCGACGACGGTCCCGAGCGAGAAGCCCGCGTGGTACCGCGGCATGACCGTGCGTCCGAGCTTCTGCTCGACGATCGCACCCTCGAGGTTCATCGCGGCGTCCCAGACCCCGGTGCCGACACCGAAGACGACGAGCCCCGCACCGACCACGACGGCGTTGCCCATCGCGACGCCCGCCGACGCGATGACGAGCCCGGTCGCGTTGACGAGCGCGAACCCGAGCACGGTGCGGGCCGCACCGAGGCGCGTGACGATGACGCCCGAGAGCGGCAGCGAGACGAGCGACCCGACCGAGCCGACGAGCAGCAGCACCCCCATCTGCGCGGGTGTCAGGCCCAGCCCGTCGCGCACCGCCGGCAGGCGCGAGGCCCAGCTCGAGAAGTGCGCGCCGTTGAGGACGAACACGAGGAAGACCGCGAACGACGCGGCGCGGACGCGGGCCGGGTCGACGGCGGGTGCGCCGGTGACGTGGGGGGTGCTCGACATGGGTCGGTCGGCTCTCTCGTGGGAGGTGCGGTCGGTGGTCATCGGGCGGCGGGGGCGGCGCCGACGGCGTCGAGCTCGGGCTCCGGGGCGGACGCGGTCCCCCGGCCATCCTCGCCCACGGGTCCGACGACGCGGGAGACGAGGGCGGCGAGCGCCGGGTCGTCGGCCGCCGGGGCCGGCAGCGCAGGTGCAGCGGGCGGGTCGACGCGCGCGACCCGGCTCGAGAGGCTCACGCTCACGACCATCGCCCCCGCGATGAGGACGAGCGCGTGGCGCGCGCCCATCGACTCCGCGGCGAGCCCGAGCAGCGGCGGCGCGGCGAGCGAGGCGACCGACGAGAACGCGGACACGACGGCGACGCGCCCGGCCGCGAGCATCGGGTCGTCGGACGCCGCCGCGATGCCGAGCGGCACGGCGAGCGCGGCGCCGAGCCCCCACGCGACGACGCCCGCGCCGGCGAGCGGCAGGGTCGGCGCGAAGCCGAACACGAGCAGGCCCGCGAGCGAGACGACGCCGGACGTGCGGAGCACCGCGACCCGGCCGTAGCGGTCGATGAGGCGCGTCCCGAGCAGGCGCACGACGGTCATGGCGGCGACGAACGACCCGAACACCGCCGCCCCGACGGCCTCGGGCTGGTCGAACCCGTCGACGACCGCGAGCGCGAGCCAGTCGTTCGCGGAGCCCTCGGAGAGGGCCGCCGCCATGATGACGACGCCGATGAGCACGGTGCGGGGCTCGCGCCACGCGTCGAGCGCCGTGCCGAGGCCGCGGCGCGGGGTGCGCGGGGCCGGCACCCCGGGGGCAGCGGGTGCGACGTCGGTGAGCACGCGCTCGCGCACGGGCCGCGACGCGACGACCACGTGCCGGATCGACAGCAGACGCCACACGGTCCCGACCACGGCGGTGGCGAGGAACTGGCTGAGCAGCGGCACGTCGAGGTGCGCGGCCAGCGCGCCGACGCCCGAGCCGGCGACGGCACCGATCGAGAACGCCGCGTGGAACTGCGGCAGGACCGTGCGGCCCATCCGGCGCTCGACGGAGGCGCTCTCGACGTTGAGGGGGACGTTGCCGACGGCGAACGAGACGCCGGTGAGGAAGATGCCGACGGCGAGCAGCGGCACCGAGCCGAGCGTGGGGCCGGCACCGATGAGCACGTACGCGAGCGCGAACCCGACGGTCGAGAGCAGCAGCGCGAGGCGTCCCCCGCGTCGCGTGACGAGCACGCCGGCGACCGTGGCCGTCGCGAGGGCGCCGAGCGAGCCCGCGAGCAGGACCGAGCCCAGCTGCCCCGTCGTCAGCTCGAGCGCGTCGCGGACCGCGGGGATCCGGGCGAGCCAGCTCGAGAACGTCAGGCCGTTGAGCGCGAACAGGCCCATGAGGACCCAGCGCGCCCGCACGAGCGGGAGGGCGTCCGAGGTCCGCGGGGCCGGACCGGCGGGGGCGTCGGGTGCGGAGACGGGGGCGGGGGCCGGGGCGGCGACGCGGTCGACGCGGTCGCGCGGGTGAGTCACGAACAGCTCCAGAGCGGGGGTGAGAGCCCGGCGGGGTGGTGGTGGCCGGGGGCGGATCGAATCGATTCGATCGAACCGCGCGACGCGGGTCGAAACGATCTGAGGATGACGACCAGTCTGCGGGTACGCTGGCCGCGGCGTCAACCGACGTCGCGCGAAGTCACCCCGGACCACCCGGGCGACCGCCCCGGCGGCGCTCCTGCAGGAGGCGGTGCACCCTGTCGAACCAGCGACCCACGCTCGCGGACGTGGCGGCCACCGCCGGGGTCTCGGTCTCGACCGCGTCGCTCGCGTTCTCCGGCGCCGGCCCGATCGCCGCGACGACCCGTGACCGGGTGCTCGCCGCCGCGTCCGAGCTCGGCTACAGCGGCCCCAACCCGCTCGGCCGCCAGCTGCGCAGCGGACGCTCCGGCATCGTCGGCGTCGTCATCGGGGACGCCCTGCGGCGCTCGTTCCGCGACCCCGTGTCGATCCAGGTGCTCGACGGCCTGGTCGACACGCTCGGCGTCCTCGGGCTCGGCGTGCTGCTCATCCCCGGCTCGACCGGCCCCGGCGCGCCGCTGGTCGACCCGCTCGTCGAGTCCGCCGCGATGGACGTCGCCGTCATCATGTGGGGCTCGACCCCGCACGACCCCGTGCTCACGACGCTGCGCCGCCGCGGCATCCCCGTCGTGCTCCTCGAGGGGCAGGCGACCGAGGGTGTCGCCGCCGTCGGCATCGACGACCGTGCCGGGATCGCGGTGCTCGCGCAGCACCTGCTCGACCTCGGTCACCGCCGCATCGCGACCGTGACGCTGCCCTTCGACCAGGCCCGGCGCTCGGGGCCCGTCGACGACGCCCGCCTCGCCGCGATCGAGTGGCAGGTCACCCGCCGGCGCCTCGCGGGCGTCCGGGACGCGGGCGTCGAGCCCGTCGAGACCTGGGAGACGCCGGCGTCGCTCGTCGAGCACGGCGCCGACGCCGGCCGCGCGCTGCTCTCGCGCCCCGACCGGCCGACCGCGGTGATCGCGCAGTCCGACCTGCTCGCATCGGGTGTGGTGCTCGCCGCCCGGGAGCTCGGGCTCCGCGTGCCGCAGGACGTGTCCGTCGCCGGCTTCGACGGCCTCGACCTGCCCTGGCTCGCGCCCGACGCGCTCACCACCGTCGTGCAGCCCCTCCAGGCGAAGGGCGTCGCGGTGGGCAACGCCGTCGAGGCGCTGCTCGCGGGGTCGCAGCCCGAGTCCGTCGTGCTGCCCGTCGAGCTCCGTGTCGGCACGACGTCGGGCCCCGTGCCCGCCTGAGGCGCGCAGGACACCACGCCGCGCCCACGACGGGCAGGGCGGGTCCCAGCGTCGGCGGTGCGCTGCGGGGCCGCCCCGCGTCCCTCCGTGGACGCGGGACGACCCCGGCGCTCGCGCTCAGTGCCCGTGCAGCCCGTTCTTCTGGAACGGGTTCGCGCCCTCCACGGCCATCAGGTACCAGGACGTCGCGCCGACGTGCTGGACCTGGAAGTAGCCGAAGCCGAAGCCGCTGTCGAGGAGGCTCGACGCGGCGACGACCCCGCCGCCGGGCGCGAGCTCGACACCGCCGAGGTGCTGCCCCGCGCCCAGCTCCGACTGCGCGACGCGCACCTGGTCGAGCAGCGCCTCCGCCCGGTGGCGGTCCCGGCGCCCGCCGCGGTCCGCGTACGACGCCGCGAGCTGCGCGGTCCCCTCGAGCCACACGCCCTGGGGGTGCACCGTGATGCCGTTGTACTGCGCGGTCGAGGTCAGGCTCGCGGTGCTGAACGTGACGCCCGAGACCGTCACGCCGTCCGGCAGCTGCGACGTCGGGGCGTCGGGCTGGTCCGTGACGGCGAGGGCCGAGGCCGCCCAGTCGAGCGAGCTCGCGTAGCGCCGCTCGCGCAGCGCGATCCAGCTCCACGTCGCCGGGTCGAGCGGCAGCGGGTCCCGGTTGATCTCCACGCCGTCGTTCGTCCCGGTGTAGAAGGTCCCGACGGCGGGCTCCCACATGCGGTCGACGAACGCGCGGGCGTGCGCCGCGGCGTCACGCCACCGGCGTTGACCGGTCGCGCGCGAGAGCAGCGTGAAGAACGCGACGCAGTCGATGTTGTGCTCCGTCGAGCCGTTCGGCACGGGCTCGTTCGCGCCGTTGACCCCGAACGAGAACCCGCCGAGCGGCGCCTGCGACCACGTGTGCTTCGTGATCCACTCGCCGATCCGGATCGCCGCGTCCAGGTACCGCCGCTCGCGGGAGCGGAAGTACAGCTGCACGAGCGCGACGCCCGGCCACGCCATGTCGCCCACCGCGGTGCCGAGGAAGCCGAACTGCCAGCCGATGTTCGCGGTGCCGTCGGGCAGCACGAAGCCGTACGGCTGCGGCGTCCCGTCGTAGAACGTGTACGGGCCGACGTTGTAGCCCTGACGGAGGCGTCCGTCGGAGTGGACCGGGTCGTGCTCCATCGCGTAGACGAGGCCGTCGGCGAGCACCCGGGCGTGCTCCGGCACTCCCCGCTCCGCCGCGAGCAGCGCGTTGATCGCGAGGGCGTTGTCGTAGACGAACGCGGTGCTGAACAGCCCGAGCTCGTCGGCGTAGCTCTGCGCGAGCCGCGGCCCCGGGTTGACGTCGGGGTAGGAGTCGGTCGCGACGCGGATGAACTCGAGCGCGGCCCGCTTCGACTGGCGGACTCCGCCGTACCCGTGCCCGTGCCCGCCGCCGGTCGCGACGGGGCCCTGGGCGGTCGCGCCGCCCGCGGTGCCGAGCACGGCCCAGCCCGCAGCACCGACGCCCGCGGCGGCGAGGAAGCCGCGTCGGGTCGGCGCGGCGCGGTCGAGGACGTGGCGCGAGCTCGGGTCCGAGGGGCCGGCCACGAGCGGCGACGGCTGCGCGGCGGATGATGCGGTCTCGTGCATGTGGTTTCCCCATCCCGGGGGCCGCGCCGGTGCGACCCCCCGGAGGACACCGTAGTGACACGATTCACGAACCGGAAGAACCGGGCATCCACTCCCCCCGATCGGGTAGTGGTCGAGGGCGCCACCGGCGGGGTGCGCAGGTGCAGGGGCGAGGGGTCGGCGGGGCTCAGGCGAGCCGGACGACTGCCTGCGCCTTGCCCAGCACGCGGGTGCCGCCCGACGTCACCGTCAGGTCGACGCGGGCCGTGCCCTCGCCGGCGTCGAGCGCCCCGACCGTGGCGACGACCTCGACGACCGCGTGGCCCGGGTCCGGGACCGGGACGGGCCGCGTGAAGCGCACCTGGTAGTCCACGACCGCTCCCGGGTCCTGCGCCCAGTCGGCGACGACGGTGGCCGCGGCGCCCATGGTCCACATGCCGTGCGCGATGACCCCGGGCAGCCCGACCTCGGTCGCGAGGCGCTCGTTCCAGTGGATCGGGTTGAAGTCGCCGCTGGCGCCGGCGTACCGGACGAGGCGGGCGCGGTCGACGGTGAGCTCGGCGCGGCCGACCTCCTGGCCGACGGCGAGGTCCGCGAGCACGGGGCGGCCGCTCATCAGGAGCCCTCCCCGCGGACTGCGAGCGTCGAGACGACGGTCGCGACCGGCGCACCGTCGGCGTCGGCGATCTCGGCGCGCGTCGTGATCATCGCGAGGCCGGCGCGCTCGGCGATCGAGTCGACGTGCAGGACCGTCACCAGGCGGTCGCCCGCGTGGATCGGCCGGTGGTGCGTGAAGCGCTCGTCCGCGTGCACGACCCGGCTGAAGTCGATCCCGGCGGCCGGGTCGGTGAACAGCTGGGCCTCGGCACGCTGCGCGACCACGACCGCGAAGGTCGGGGGCGCGATGACGTCCGGGTGGCCGAGAGCGCGCGCGGCGTCCACGTCGGTGTGGGCGGGGTGCGTGGCGCAGACGGCGTCCGCGAACTCACGGAGCTTCTCGCGCGCGACCTCGTAGGGCGCGTTCGCGGGGTACGTGCGTCCCGCGTACTCGGCGTTGACCGGCACGGCTGGCGTGGGCGCCAGGCGTCAGCGGGTCTCGCGGTGCGCGGTGTGGCGACCGTCGCGCGGGCAGAACTTCTTCAGCTCCAGGCGGTCGGGGTCGTTCCGGCGGTTCTTCTTGGTGATGTAGTTCCGCTCCTTGCACTCGGTGCACGCGAGCGTGATCTTCGGGCGGACGTCTGAGCTCTTGCTGGCCATGGTCTTGCCACCTCTCGCGCCCCGGGGCGCAACGTACTGGTCGCACGCGTCGCCGGCCGACGCGCGGTTGTGTTCTTGGCGGTAGCGGGAGCGGGACTCGAACCCGCGACACCACGATTATGAGCCGTGTGCTCTAACCACCTGAGCTACCCCGCCTTCATCGGTGCGCGGGGGCCGCTCCGCTCCTACGAGCGTCACAGCCCCCGGCACACCAACAGAGCCCCGAAAGGGAATCGAACCCTTGACCTTCTCCTTACCATGGAGACGCTCTGCCGACTGAGCTATCGGGGCAGCGCGTGCAAGGTTACACGGGCGGGGCCGTCGCTGCGAAATCGAGTCCGCGAACGGGCGCCCCACGTCGCCCACCGTCCGGCCGCGGCGCCCCGGCCGTGCCACCGCATCGTGAGACCTCGATGACTCCAGGCGGGTGATCTGCGGCCCTCCGAGGGCGGCAAACTCGGGTGAACCCCGTGTGAACGGCTGCGCGGCACCTCGGCGTCCGTCAGAGTACGTCCGTGCCCATCGACGATGCCCTCCGTGTGGAGATCACCGACGCCGACGTGCGCGCCGCCAAGCGGGACTGGCTCGCGGCGCGCGACGGCGGCGAGCCCGCCGTGACCGTCGAGACCGCGTTCTGGCTCTACCGCACGCTCATGTCGACGCAGGCCCAGCAGCTCGCGGACGACCTGCGCCGCGCACGCCGCGCCGACCACCCCTGACCCTCCGCGGAGCGCGCGGGCCCTCGGCCCCGACCCACCTGCCCCCCGCGCCCACGGTCGACGTCCGGCTCGGCACGCCGCTCCCGGGCGGGTGGCGAATCGTTTAGGGAAGTCGCGGGCGACATATCGGGCGTGCCAGCATCCCCGCCATGTCCACCCGACGGCGCACGTCGCCCGCAGCAGCCCTCGTCCTCGCACTCGGCCTCGCCCTGACGGCCGGGTGCACCGGCTCGTCCGAGGAGCCCGACGACGCCGCTGCGACCGGTGGTGAGCTGACGTGGCCCGAGGCGATCGACGTCGACGAGGCCGAGGGCGAGTTCTGGGTCGTGTGGACCGGGGTCGCGGAGTCGGGCGCCGACGTCGAGGCCGCGCTGCAGCCGTCGGTCGACGCGCTCGCCGAGGTCGGCTACGACACGCTGCCCTGGGACCCCAAGTGCCAGTCCGGCGCCGAGGAGAGCCTCGTCGCGCTCACCGGGTACGCCGACCCGCTCGGCGTGGGCGTCCCGTTCGCGACGGCGGAGGACGCCGGCGCCTTCGACACCCTGTACGAGGGCGCGGTCGTCACCGTGACGCCCGGCACGCACACCTGCGCCGCCTGACCCTCCCCTGCGGCCCGCCGCCGCAGCAGGTCCCCGCACGAACCACAACGGCCGCCCTCTCGTCGAGAGGGCGGCCGTTCTGCGTGGGTGGCGGGTGAGGGATTCGAACCCCCGTAGGCGTTGCCAGCTGATTTACAGTCAGCCCCCTTTGGCCACTCGGGTAACCCGCCAAGGTTCGCGCGCCGCGGACGGCGTGCGGGTGGAAGGATAGCAACGATTCCGAGGTGCGTGCGCAGCCGCCCAGGACCGTGCGGTGCAGACCGGGGCACACCGGCCTCGTAGGGTGCAGGTGACGGGGCGGGCGCGCGTGCCGACCCCGGACCGACCGACCGCAGGACACACCGAGAGATGCCGGCCGCCACGGCGTGCCGCGAGGAGGACAACCATGGCGAGCGAGTCGTCGTTCGACGTCGTCAGCAAGGTCGACCGCCAGGAGGTCGACAACGCGCTGAACCAGGCCGTCAAGGAGATCCAGCAGCGCTACGACTTCAAGAACGTCGGGGCGTCGATCGCCTGGAGCGGCGAGAAGATCGTCATGGCCGCGAACTCCGCGGAGCGCGTGCTCGCGATCCTCGACGTCTTCGAGACCAAGCTCATCAAGCGGGGGATCTCGCTCAAGTCGCTCGACGTGGGCGAGCGCGAGCCCAAGCCGTCGGGCAAGGAGTACCGCCTCGAGGCGCTGATCAAGGAGGGCCTGAGCAGCGAGATCGCCAAGAAGATCGGCAAGCTCGTGCGCGACGAGGGCCCCAAGGGCGTCAAGTCGACGATCACGGGCGACGAGGTGCGGGTCTCGGCGAAGAGCCGCGACGACCTGCAGGAGGTCATCGCGCTGCTCAAGGGTGCCGACCTCGACGCGGCGCTGCAGTTCACGAACTACCGCTGAGCGGACGCCCGCGGCCGCTGCGGCCGGTGGTGTGCGAGGGGCCGGCCGTCGACGACGACCGGCCCCTCGCCCGTCAGGCGTCGACGGTCGCGAACCGGGCGATCGTGAACGCCGCGAGGTCCGGCTCCTCCTGCGACGGCTCCGCGGGGCCGGCCGCGAGGTCGGCGAGGAGCTGGCCGAGCGCGGGGGCGAGCGCCGCGCCGTCCCCTCCGAAGCCCGCGCCGACGACGACCGGGCCGACGCGGTCGACCAGGAAGCCGCCGTCCGGGGTCGTCGTGGCCGTGCGGGTCACGGGCTCGACGCGGTCCGGGTCGAGCCCGGGCAGCCAGGCGTCGACGTAGGCGCGCAGGACGTCGGGACCGCTGCCGGCGCCTGCGTCGGCGGCGTCGCCCGCGGGGACCCGGTGGCCGACCACCGCGCCGACCCCGGGCACGTGCCGGCCGTCGACCGCGAGCGCCGGGTAGCCCTCGTCGACGCCGAGCGACCCGCGCGCCTCGGCGTGCGCCTCGGGGTCGACGTGGTGCGTGAAGCTGACCCACGCCTCGCCGCGCAGCGACGCGTCCCGTGCGGCGAACCGGGCCGGCTCGGTCCGGGCGACGCGGAGCTCCGGCAGGTGCTCGAGGCCGGGGACGCCGTCGACGAGGGCCGCGGTCGCCGCTCCTGCGGCCACGACGACCGCGCCGACGACCAGCTCGTGCTCGGGCGCGTAGCCGCCCTCGGTGACTCCCCCGGCGACCCGCACCCGCGCCCGCCCGTCCTCGGTGCGGGTGACAGCCACGACCTCGGCCCCGTGGCGGACGTCCGCGCCGTGCGCGACGGCCTGCCGCTGCAGCAGCGCGACGGTGCGGCGCGCGTCGACCCGCGCCGCGGACGGCTGCACGATCACCCGGTCGTCGAACCGCATGCCGGGCCAGCGCTCCGCCGCCTCGGGGCCCGTGAGGTACTCGAACGGCGCGCCGCACGCGAGGAGCGCCTCGGTGACGGGCCGCACGGCGCGGACGGGCCCGTGCTCGACGCTCGCGACGGGCGTCAGCAGCTCCTCGCCCGACTCCGAGCCGAGCGTGGCCCACCAGGCGTGCGCCGACTGCGCGAGGCGCACGTACGCGGGGTCGGGGTGCGCGAGCCGCACGATCTGCTCGTCGCCCGTCTCGGGGAGCGCGACGTCGGCCGCCTCGCGCTCGAGGAGCACGACCGGCACCCCGCGCCGCGCGAGCGCCCAGGCCGTCGCCGATCCGGCGGCCCCGCCGCCGACCACGGCGACCTCGTACGCGCGTTCCCCCATGACCGTCCCTCCGTCGTCCACCGCTGTGCCTGTGCGGGCCCGGCACCGGCCTGTGCCGGCGCACCACCCCCGTGCCGCCCGGCCGTCGTCGCTCGCGACCCCGCTCGCGAGCCGGCTCACGCTAGCGCCCGTCCCGCTCGTCCGCTTATGTCCGTTCACAGGGTGACCCGGCGCGGACCGCGAACCGGGCGGGACGCGCACGCGTCACCCGGATGCGCGCCGTGGTGCACCCGGACGCCACGGGCGCACCGCACCCGGCCCTCCGCCGGCCGTGTCGCGCCCGTGGCCGCAGCCCTGAGGTACCAGGGTCACGCGGGCGGCAGACCCGCCATGCGCTGCAGCCGGGCGATGCGGTCGGGCATCGGGGGGTGCGTCGCGAAGAACCGGCCGACGCCCCCGCCGCGGAACGGGTTCGCGATCATGAGGTGCGAGACGTCCACGAGCTCACGGTCCTGCGGCAGCGGCCGCACCTGCGTCCCGAGCTCGAGCTTGCGCAGCGCCGAGGCCAGCGCGAGCGGGTCCCCCGTCAGGCGGGCGCCGTCCTCGTCGGCGTCGTACTCGCGCGTCCGGCTCACCGCGAGCTGGACGAGCATCGCGGCGAACGGCGCGAGGATCGCCATCGCGAGCGCGGCGAGCGGGTTGCCGCGGTCGCGGTCGTTGCCGCCGCCGAAGATCAGCATCATCTGCGCGAGCGAGGTGATGACGCCCGCGACGGCGGCGGCGACGCTCGAGGTGAGGATGTCGCGGTTGTACACGTGCATCAGCTCGTGGCCGAGCACGCCGCGCAGCTCGCGCTCGTCGAGCAGCGCGAGGATGCCGTCGGTGCAGCACACGGCCGCGTTGCGCGGGTTGCGGCCCGTCGCGAACGCGTTGGGGGCGGCCGTCGGGGACACGTACAGGCGCGGCATGGGCTGGCGCGCGGCGGTCGACAGCTCACGCACGATCCGGTACATCGCCGGCTGCTCGAGCTCGCTCACGGGGCGGGCGTGCATCGCCCGGATCGCGATCTTGTCGGAGTTCCAGTAGCTGTACGCCGTGGTCAGGACGCCGACCAGCGCGAAGACCCAGATGAGCCGGCCGTTGCCGATGAGCGCGCCCATGCCGAGCAGCACCGCCCAGAGGGCACCGAACAACGCCGCGGTCTTGAGCCCGTTGTAGTGCTGGTGACCCATCCGTGCGCCGCTCCTCCCGGTCCGTGCGTGCTTCCACCCCGACAACGCGCACGGGCGCGGTGACGTTCCCTCCGTGCGCTGCACCTCGTCGCCGCGGACGCGCCGACGGCGCCCCGGTCACGAGGACCGGGGCGCCGTCGGGGGTGTCGCGTGCGGGGGCTCAGTCCTGCGCGAGCTCCCGGCCGAGCGAGATCGAGACCATGTGGTCGCGCGGGACGAGCTTGACCCGCTCGCGCCCGTGCGGCTCGCCGAGCGAGCGCTCGTACGCGTCGAGCAGCTGCCAGCCGGACCACTCGATGACGTCGACGTCGCGCTGCGCGAGGAAGTCGATGACGGCCTCCGGGTCGCGGTCGGCCGCCGTGAAGAACGGGTTCTCCGGGTCGGACGGGTCGCCCGCGTCCTCGGTGAGGTGGCGGATGGTCTCGCTCGCGTCGGACTTCGTGTGGCCGATGAGCCCGACCGGCCCGCGCTTGATCCACCCGGTCGCGTACACGCCGGGGACGCGCTCGCCGTCGACGTCGACGACGCGGCCCTCACGGTTCGGGATGACGCCCGCGACGTCGTCGAACGGGATGTCGACGAGCGGCGAGCCGAAGTACCCGACCGCGCGGTACACGGCCTGGACCGGCCAGTCGTGCAGCTCGCCGGTGCCGGTGACGTTGCCGTCGCCGTTGAGCGCGGTGCGCTCGGTGCGCAGCCCGACGACCTTGCCGTCCTCGCCGAGCACCTCGACGGGCTTGTGCAGGAAGTGCAGGTGGATGCGCCGGCTCGCGGTGTTCTCCTCCGGCTCCTTGAGCGTCCAGTCCGTGAGCGTCTTGACGACCTGCTTGGTCTGGTTCGACGAGTGGATCGCGGCCATCGAGCCCTCGTCGAAGTCGAAGTCCTCGGGGTAGACGATGACGTCGACGTCCGGCACGTGGCCGAGCTCGCGGAGCTCGAGCGGGGAGAACTTGACCTGCGCGGGGCCGCGGCGCGCGAAGACGTGCACGTCGGTCACGGGCGAGGCCTTGAGCTGCTCGTAGACGTTCGCGGGGATCTCCGTCGGCAGCAGGTCGTCCGCGTGCTTGGCGAGGATGCGCGCGACGTCGAGCGCCACGTTGCCCGCACCGAGGACGGCGACGTGCTGGGCCTCGAGCGGCCACGTGCGCGGGACGTCCGGGTGGCCGTCGTACCAGGACACGAAGTCCGCGGCGCCGTACGAGCCGTCGAGCTCGATGCCGGGGATCGCGAGCGAGGCGTCGCGGATCGACCCGGTCGAGAAGATGACCGCGTCGTAGAACTGGCGCAGGTCGTCGAGCTTGAGGTCGGTGCCGTAGTCGACGTTCGCGAGCAGGCGGATGTCGCCGCGCTCGAGGACCTTGTGCAGCGCGACGATGATCTGCTTGATGCGCGGGTGGTCCGGCGCGACGCCGTAGCGCACGAGGCCGAAGGGCGCGGGGAGCCGCTCGAACAGGTCGATGCTGACGTCGAGGTCGGTCTTCGACAGGATGTCGGCCGCGTAGATGCCGGCCGGGCCTGCGCCGACGACGGCGACGCGGAGGGTGCGGTTCGTGCTCACGGGACGCGGACGCCTTCCGGGTCGGGGAGGCCCTGGCAGCTCTGGTCCCGCGGTCCTGCGTCGTGGCCGTCATCGCGTCGGCGGATCATCACGTCGGCGGTGCAACACGTCGCGGGGCCCACGGCGCTGCCGGGCGCACAGGTGCTGAAACCCAGCATACGTCGCGAGCCACCCGTCCATCTCACGGGGCGCCAGCATGCGGACACCCGCGTGGACACCGGCCCGACCGCAGCGACGGCGGCTCCCGAGAGGCACGGGACCCCGGTCTCGGCGAGACTGACGGCGCTGCACCGGAAGGGTCCGTCGCGGACCCGCGCGTCCGACCGACGCGGACCGGTGCCCTCGTCGGGCAGCGGGGGACGGCGGGCCGCCGCCCGACGGGACCGACGGCACCCGTCGACGGAGGGGTCCACCGATGCACACCCACCGCACGGCACGCAGCACGGCGAGCAGCACGGCGAGCAGCACCGCACGCACGTCTCCACGGGCGCCCGCCCGGGCGGCGCGGCACAGGGTACGTCCGGCGGCCGCGGCCGTCGCGGCGCTGCTCCTCGTGGCGCTGCTCCCCGCACCCGCCGGTGCGCACGACGGCGGGCACGGCGGGCACGACGGGCACGGCCCCGACCGGCCGACGACCTACCTGCTCGACCCGGTCGGCGACGCCGCCGACGACGTGTTCCCCGAGGGTGTCGCGGTCGCGCGCGACGACTTCTACGTCGGGAGCACGACGGACGGCACGATCTACCGCGGCGACCTCGACGACCCGGTCGCGACGCCGTTCCTGCCCGGTGGGGCCGACGGGCGCACGGCCGCGATCGGCCTGGAGGTCGACCGGGGGACGCTGTTCGTCGCAGGCGGCGCGACGGGTCGGCTGTTCGCCTACGACATGCGGACCCGCGCGCTCGTGGGGTCCTGGCAGGTCGAGCAGACCGGCGCGCCGACGTTCCTCAACGACGTCGCGGTGAGCTCCCGGGGCGACGTGTACGTGACCGACTCGCTGCGGCCGTTCCTCTACCGGGTCGACGCGCGCGACCGGCGTACCACCGGGACGCAGCCCCTGCCGGTGCACGTGGCGTTCGAGGGCACCGAGCTCACCTACACCACCGGGTTCAACGTCAACGGCGTCGTCGTGACGAAGGACGGCCGGTACGCGGTGCTCGCGCAGTCCAACGCGGCGGCGCTGTTCCGGGTCCGGCTCGGCGACGGGGCGGTGCAGCGCATCGACCTGGGCGGCGAGGCGGTCGCCGGGGACGGGCTCGTGCTCGACGGGCGCCGCCTGCACGCGGTCGAGCGCCAGGGCGACCTCGGGCAGGTCGTGACGATCGAGCTCGACCGGCGCCTGACGTCGGGCACCGTGGTGAGCCGGACGACCGACCCGTCGTTCGACGACCCGACCACGGCGGCGCTCGTGCGCGGGAGCCTGCTCGTGGTGAACAGCCAGTTCGGCGAGCGCAACGCGGGCGAGGCGCCGGGGCCCTTCACGGTCTCGCGCATCCCGGTGCCCTGACCGGGGCACCCGGCACAGGCCGCGCGTCCGCCTCGGGCACTCACCCCGGTGCTCGCACCCGGCACAGGCCGCGCGTCCGCCTCGGGGGCTCGCCCAGGCGGACGCGCGGCGGTGTGGAAGGGGGTGGCGCCGTACACCTCCACGCGCCCGGCACCACCCCCGGTCAGGGACGCGGACCCGTCAGCCGCGCCACGTGTCGGTCAGCGACAGGACGCCGCTTGCGGGCACCGTCGTGGTGCGGTTGGCGCCGCTCTCCCACGTGACGTTGCCCGCGGCGTCCTTGCGCACGTACTTGTACGCGACGCTCGCCCCCGCGGGCAGCGGCACGGTCGCGCGCCACACCGGGTAGGTGGCCGACGAGAGCGCGACCGCCCGCGCCGGGTCCCAGCCGCCGAGCTCGGCGCGGTCGCCGACGACGAACAGGTTCTGACCCCACTGGGTGCTCGCCTGGACGCCGAACGAGATCCCGGCCGTCGCGCTCGTCGGGCTCGCCGTCGGGCTCGGGGTGGGCGACGGCGTCGCGCCGGTCCCGCCGGCCTTTGCCCCGACGTGCAGCGCGACGGAACCGTTGCCGGGCACGGTGAACGTCGCCTGACCGTTGGACGCGACGGTCACGAGCGTCCCGGAGCAGCCGGACGACGTGGCGGCGCCGCTGATGACGTCGCAGTACCGGCCCGCGGGCAGCGAGGTCTGGAACGTCCGGGTCAGCGAGCCGCCGGCCTTGTTGAGCGCGACGTACCCCTTGTCGCCGCGGCCGTAGGCGACCTGGTTGCCGCCGTTGTCCCACCACTGCACGAGGTCGGTGCCGGCGACGGCGTTGCGGAACGCCGTCATGTGCGCGGTCTCGTTCCAGCGGTGCGCGCACGTCCACGTGCCCTGGCCGCACGCGGCCTCGCCGACCTTCCCGTTCGCCTGCTGCGGCGGGCCCTGGTCGTTGCTGCTGAACGCGTAGCCCGAGTACACCGTCGGCCAGCCGTACGGGTAGGACAGCGCGAAGACGTTCGCGAGGCGGTAGTCGGCCCCGTTCTTGTACGTGAGCGTCTCGCCGTTGCGCTCGGTGTCGTGATTGTCGACGAAGACGCCCGCGCGGGCCGACGGCAGGAGCCACGACGCGGAGCGCAGGTCGCGCAGCTGTGCGAGGTTGCCGCCCTGGACGGCCCCCTTGAGGTGGCGGGCGTAGTTGAACTCGTGCGAGTCGCCGGAGCCGAGGTACTCGCTGGGCTGCACGGGCTCGCCGCCGGCGCCGATGACCTCGTGCACGACGTAGACGCTCGGGTCGGACAGCTTGGCCCGGATGGCTTCGAGGTCCGTCGCCGGGATGTGCTTCGCGGCGTCGACCCGGAACCCGCGGACCCCCAGCGAGATGAGGTCGTTGAGGTAGCTCGCGATCTCCTGGCGCACGTACTCCGACCCCGTGCGCAGGTCTTGCAGGCTCACGAGCCGGCAGTTCTGCACCTGGTACCGGTCGCCGTAGTTGCTGATGTTCGTGCGGCAGTCGTTGAAGTCCTGCGGGCCGTAGCCACCCTCGGGGCCGGGGTACTGCTCGGTCGAGAAGCGCGTGCCCGCCCAGCCCGTTCCGCCGGACTGGCCGCTCATGTGGTTGATGACGACGTCGGCGATGACCTGGACCCCGGCGGCGCGGCACGTCGCGATCATCGCGGCGTACTCCGCGCGTGTGCCGAGCTTCGACTCGATCTTGTAGCTGACCGGCTGGTACGAGGTCCACCACTGGCCGGCGACCTGCGCGTGCTCGTTCGGGGGTGAGGTCTGGACCCACGCGTACCCGGCCGGGCCGAGCACGTCGGTGCACTCGCGCGCGATCGACGTCCAGGTCCACTGGAAGAGGTTGACGCCGGTGCTGCGCTGCCCGGGCGGGCCGGCCTGCGCGGCGGGCGCGGTCGCGACGTCGGCCGCGGTGACGAGACCGCCGAGCGACAGGACGGCGGCGAGGGCGAGAGCCGCTGCGCGCGGCAGCCGTCGGCGCGCGCGTGACGGGGTGGGACGGGTTCGGGACACGGGTCGTGCTCCTCAGGTCGGCCGACGGCGGCGTCGGGCATCCGGCCGCCGCGGCGCTGCGGTGGCCTCGCCGGTCCGGGACCGGCAGGTGGAGGAGGTGTCCCGGGACGGGTCCGGGGCGCGGAACGGCATGCTGCCCGTCGCGGTCCGGCGCCTGCAAAGACCCGGAAACGCTCGTTGCAACTTGCTGCAATCGGACAGTAGGCGACGTCGAGGAGGTCGTCAACCGCTCGGTCGGCTTACCGTCGGGCGGTGAGCACCGAGAACCCCCGGCCCGAGGCACCCGCGTCCCCCCACGAGGCCAGCCCCGCCCCCAGCCCGGCGCTGGACCGACGCGGGCTCGCCGGCGGCATCGGCGCGTACGCGCTCTGGGGGCTCCTCCCCCTGTACTTCCCGCTCATGCAACCCGCCGGTGCCGTCGAGATCATCGCCCACCGCATCGTCTGGTCGCTGGCCTTCTGCGCGCTCCTCCTCGGCGTGACCCGCGGCTGGCGCCCGTTCCTGACCGTGCTGCGCAGCGGTCGCACGCTCGCCCTGCTCACCGCCGCAGCCCTCCTGCTCGCCGTGAACTGGCTCGTGTTCGTCTACGGCGTCCTCACGGACCAGGTCGTCGACGCCGCGCTCGGGTACTACATCAACCCCATCGTCGTCGTCACGCTCGCCGTCCTCGTGCTGCACGAGCGGCTGCGCCCGGCGCAGTGGGTCGCGCTCGGCTTCGGGACCGCCGCGGTCGTCGTGATCGCGGTCGGCTACGGGCGGGTGCCGTGGATCGCGCTCACGCTCGCGGGCAGCTTCGGCGCCTACGGGCTGATCAAGAACCGGGTCGGGCGCACCGTGACCGCCGTCCCCGGGCTCGCCGCCGAGACCCTCGTGCTCACCCCGCTCGCGCTCGGCTACCTCGGGTGGCTGCACGCCGCCGGGCTCGGTGCGTTCGGCGCGCACGGGGCCGCGCACACGCTCGCGCTCGTCGGGTCCGGGGTCGTCACGGCGGTCCCGCTGGTGCTGTTCAACACCGCCGCACGCCGGCTGCCGCTGTCGCTCGTGGGCCTGCTGCAGTACATCGCCCCCACGCTGCAGCTCGTCATCGGCGTGCTCGTGCTGCACGAGGCGATGCCCGCCGCCCGGTGGTGGGGCTTCGGGCTCGTGTGGGTCGCGCTCGTGCTCCTCGCGGTCGACGGCGCCCGGCAGGGCCACGTGGACCGGCTCGCGCGGCGCTCGGCGGCGGCCACCGGGAGCAGCGCGGACCATGCCGGCCCGGTCGACCACGCCCCGGCGCCCGGCAGCACCGGGGACCCCCTCAGTCCGGGAGCGCCTCGACCACCAGCACGGTGATGTTGTCGTGCCCGCCTGCGACCAGAGCCGCGGCGAGCAGGCGGTCCGCCGCGTCCTGCGGGCCGGTCGCGTGGCGCAGGATCTCCGCGATGCGCGACTCCGGGACCTCGTCGGTCAGCCCGTCCGTGCACACGACCACCTCGTCGCCCGCCGCGAGCGGCAGCGCGAAGAAGTCGGGCTCCGGGGCGTCCGGGCGCCCCCCGCCGAGCACCCGGGTCACCACGTGCCGCCGCGGGTGCGTGCGCGCGTCCGCGGGCGTGATGATCCCCCGCGCGACGAGCTCCTCGACCTCCGAGTGGTCGACGCTCACGCGCTCGAGCGCGCCGTCCGCCCACCGGTACGTGCGGGAGTCACCGAGGTTGACGACCAGCCAGGTCCGCCCGCGCGGCGACCCGACCACGACGACGCCCGACAGGGTCGTGCCCGGGGGTGCACCGGACTCGACGGGGATCTCCCGGATGCTCTGCTGCGCCGCCGCGAGGGCCGCGCGCACGTCGTCGGGCGTCACGGTCTCGGGGCCGACGAGCGCCCGCAGCGCGTCGACCGCGCAGGCGCTCGCGACCTCGCCGGCCTCGTGCCCGCCCATGCCGTCCGCCACGGCGAACACCGGGAACTGCGCCAGGTGGCTGTCCTCGTTGGTCTCGCGGCGTGAACCCCGGTCGGTCGCGGTCCCCCAGCGCACGCCGTGCGCCTCACCCGCGGTCACGCGTCGAGCACCCGGAAGCGCCGGTCGCCGAACTCGACGACCGCGCCCGAGGGGACGGCCGTCCGCACCCCGGCGGTGAGCCGCTCGCGCGTCCCGTCGGTGTGCACGAGCGCGGAGCCGTTGGTCGAGCGCCGGTCGAGGACCCAGAACGCCCCGTCCTCGGCGCCGAACTCGAGGTGCGTCTTCGAGACCGACCGTGCGGGGTCGTCGATCGGCACCACGTGCGCCACCACGCCGCTGTCGGCGGTCGACGGGTTGCGCCCGACGACGCCGCGACCCGTGACGGTGAACGCCTCACCGGTGTCGAACACGAGGCGGACGCCCCGCGCGGAGGCGGCGGCGACGGGGGCGCGGTCGGTGGGCGCGCGGTCGGTGGACGCGCGGTCGACCGGGGCACGGTCCTCCGCTGCCGCGGGACCGCCGTCCGCGTCCGGTGCGTCGAGCGGCGGGATCGTGCGCAGCCGCCGGGTCGGGGCCGTCGGCGCCTGGGCGTCGAGCGGCCGGGCGGCCACGCGTCCGGCCTCCGGACCGAGGTCGGCGTCCGCAGCGCCGGGACGGAGGGTTAGGTCGGCGTCCGCAGCGCCGGGCCGGGGCGTCGGGTCGGCGTCCGCAGCGCCGGGCCGGAGGGCCGGGTCGGCGTGCTCGAGGCCGGGCTGCGGGAGCAGGTCGTCCCACGACGGCGCCGCGGTGATGACCTCGGACGGTGCGGCTGCGGGTGCCGGGTCGGCCGGGAGGGCCGTCGACCAGGTGGGGACGGCGATGGTGGGTGCCGGTGCCGCGGCCGGTGCCGGTGCCGGTGCCGTGCCGGGCGAGGGAGCCGGTTCCGGGTCGACGCGTCCACGGGCCGTCCCGGTCGGCGGCGTCGGGTCCTCGTCGTGCCCTGGGGCGGGGGTGCCGGCATCGCCCCGCGGTCCGGCGCCGACGACCCCCGGGACCCGCGCGGTGACCGACGCGTCCGCCGCACGCGACCCGCCGACGCGCGGCTCCCCGACGCGCGGCTCCCCCGCGTGCGGCTCGCCCGCCTCC
>NZ_JBFTER010000060.1:0-27022 GCF_047229345.1 Cellulomonas jepli
GCTGGCCGACGAGCCCGGCGGGTGGATCGACCTGATCGAACCCGCCCGCGGCGAACGGGCCGACCTGTACGCCCTGATTATCCCCACCGACCTCGCCGGTACCGCTGCTGACCTGCGGTGGGATCGCGGGCACGCTCACGCGTTGCGGCCGGCGTTCCGTGAGCTCGGGCACGCCGCGGCGTTCGTGTTCGAGGCCGTCGAAGCCGGCCGCGCCACCACCATCACCACCCTCGTGCCCGTCACCGGGCTGCACCGCGACACCGTCGCGCGCGCCGTTGAGGTGCTGGCCGCGCACGGGCTGCTCGAGCGCTCCCCCACCGGCCTAAGCGCCCAGCCCGGCCGCCTGCGCGCCGTCGCCGAGCTCCTCGGCACCCTCGACGCCGTCATCGCTCAGCTGCGCCGCTACGTCCGCGACCGCGAACTCTGGCGCGCCTACCTCACCCGCCACGACCCCGAGCAGCGCGAGCCCGCCCCGGGCGACGTCGAGGACTACTGGTGGCCACCCGACGACGAGACGTGGACCCTGACCCACGCTCTGCACCACGTCGCCTAGGACCTGTCCTGCTGGAGGTCGAAGGCTCAGTCGGTACAGCAATCTCCGCCAAGACTGGATGCGCGAGTGTCCGGACTCTCGATCGGCTCGCTCTGCGGCTCATCAACATAAGTTGACAGGCGAAGTTGCATCAACCAAAGTTGATGCATGGTCGAGCTCACAGCCCTTCCCTCACCTGATGACCCCGCAGACGCATTCGCCGCCGTGGTCGCGCTGCGTCGAGCTGCCTCTGACCTCGAGCGTGCCGCCGTCGATGCCTCGCTCGCTCGGGGGTGGACATGGCAGCAGATCGGACGCGCTCTGGGCATGACGGCCCAGGCCGCGCACAAGCGCCTGGCGCCCACCCGACGACACCCCCAGCAGAAGAACAGGAGCCTGTGATGCCCCTTCGTCACGCGATGGCTGACGTCCGCTACATGAACCGCCTGCTGCCCCAGGCCGAACGCGAAGCGGCCCGCCTGGGAGACGATCTCCCAGGTCTGGAGCACCTCGTGCTAGCCGCCGCCACCATGGCTGACGACGACACCGCCCGCGCCGCTCTGGACACCGTCGGAGTGACACCGGGCAGACTGCGGGAAGCCATCGCACAAGTCCACCAAGAAGCGCTTGCGGCGATCGGACTCGCAACCTCCGCCTCGCCGACCGTCGCGCCCACTTCGCGCATCCACCGCAGCTCAGGCGCTGCGCAGGAGGCGTTCCAGGAGGCGGTTGCCCTCGCGAAGGGCGACGGTGATCAGGTCCGCGGTGGTCACGTGATCATCGCGGCCGCCGCTCAGTCCGAGGGCACGTTCGCTCGGGCTCTGAAACTCCTCGGTGTCGCTCGCCGCGACCTCGTCGCCGCTGCCCGCTCGGCGATGCCCGTGCAAGGGCCGGCCTGATGAGCCGCGGCATCGCGCCACGGACCAGCAGGGCCTCGCGACCCGTGCTCGGCCTCGCACTCGGATCGGTACTTCTGTCGCTCGTGGCAGCGTGCGGTGGTCCCGAACAGCTGGCCGCCCAGACCGCGGCCGGCAAGGGTGCCGCGAGTGACGAGGTGCTGCGCGAGCTCCTGGCAGAGCGCGGACCGGGTTGTTCTGCCGCAGTCGCTCGCGAAGGCGAGGTGGTGTGGGCGGGGGCCCGCGGCCTTGCTGACGTGGAGCGCGGAGAGCCGATCACGGAGACGACCGCGTTCGACTTCGCATCGGTGTCGAAGCAGTTCACCGCGATCGCGGTCCTACAACTGGCAGAGGAGGGGGCACTGGCCTTGACCGACCCTCTCTCCCAGCACCTGCCGGCGTTGCCCGGTTGGGCGGGGTCGGTGACGCTCGACGACCTGCTGCACCACACGTCCGGCATCCCGGACTACACCGGCCTGCTCACCGAGGCAGGCACGACACCCGACGAGCCCGCCGACCAGGCGAGCGCGGTCGCCGCGATCGCCGCCCTGGCCGAGGTCGAGACGACCGGGACGTTCGCCTACTCAAACTCCAACTACGTCCTACTCGCTGAGGTCGTCGCCGCCGTCTCGGGCCGTGACCTGGCCTCAGTCCTGCAGACCTCGGTCTTCGGTGACGTGAGTCTGCGCCTGCAGCCTGCGCCGCGGGGAGCCGACGTGGCGGTCCCGTACGTTGCCACTGGCACGGACTGGCGGCCGACCCCTTCGAGCTGGACCCAGGTCGGCGACGGATCGATCGTCGGCTCGCCGACAAACCTGGTCGCGTGGGCCGACCTCTACCGCTCCGACGTCGACTTGCGACAGCAGATGACCGAGGGCGCAGTGGACACTGGCGCGCCCGACGGCACCCGATACGGACGAGGCATCGTGGTGGCGCCCGACGGCTCCCTCAGCCACGCCGGTGGGTGGTCGGGGTACTCCAGTCTCTTCGGTATGACCGGGGACTACACCACGGCCATCGCGGTCAGCTGCAACGCCGACGACCTGCCGATCGCCCAGGTCGCCGAGGCGCTCCGGGACGCCTGGACGTGACCCATTCCAGTGGCCCCGCCGCTAGACGCAACTGCCGCTGGTCCCGGTGCACGCTCGCTGCGCGCGCCACGGAGCTGAGTTGCCCTCGTCGGCCCCCAGGCGCGGCGCCAGCGACAGCGAGCTAGCTCCCGAACGGCCGCCCAGTCCGGAACTGACCTGCGTTCCGCTCGAAGGGCTCACCATCGTTGAACTCAGCCGCGAGACGCGCCAGCTCACGCTCAAGCGCCTCGTCAATCAGCGCGGCGAACGAGCGGTGCCCACCAGGACGACCCGCCGTTTGCAGCACCGCCGTCTGCGCACGCTGCCGCAGCGAGTTCCGAAGCTGAACAGTCACCGCTGACTTGGGATCCGGCTCACTGGACGGCACCGGTGTCATCGGCGACGCCGCCGACGACACCGGACGAGGACGCTTCACGGGAGTCGCGGCCACGCGTGGGGCCTCCTCGGGCTTCGGGCCATCCGGGAGCGGCGCTTCGGCCACCGGTGCCTTCTCCACTGCCGGCGCTGCCGGGGGGTCAGGCACCGTGGCAGGCGTGCGCACCGGCTCGACCTCCACAGCCAACGGGCTACCAGCGCCGGGGCGGCGACGTACGGGTGCGGCCATGACCATTCCTCCCTAGGCAGTCTTCAAGAAGCGGTCAGCGAACCGCGCACCAAGCACATCGAAGATCGCGGTTGTCTCCCTGCCGCGCGTGTCCGTCCACGCCGCAAGCGACGCCGCAGCGCTGTCAGCCTCAGCGAACCGCGACCACGCCGGCACATGGGACGGCGTCACCTCGACATCCGAGCCGTCGAGCAACGGACGAGTCGTCCGCAGATCCCACACCACGTCCCCGAACGTCTCAGCCAGGCCTTCGAGCTGGAACAGGTGCTCCGCAGTCGGGCGGCGCATCGTCACCAGCACTCCCCCGACGCTCAGGCCGGGATTCGCGAGGTCTGCCGCGTGCCGCACGACGAAGTCGCGCACACGCACCGCGGCCTCGACAGCGTCGTACTCCGGTGCCGCCACGATGAGGACCGTGTCGGCAGCCGCCATCGCCATCTGAACGAGATGCCCAAGATCCGGCCGGGTGTCGATGAGCACGACGTCGTACTCCCCCGTCCACCCGGCCAGCGCCTTCTTCAGCCGGAACGTCGCGCCGACGACGCCCGCCTCGCTCTCGCGGTTGATCAGGTCGAACCGCGACGGGAGCACGTCGATGCGCTCAGCCTCCGCAGTCGTCCAGGCGCAGCCCAGCACCGCTCCCTCCCCCGCCCCGGCAGCCTCAGCCTTCAAGACCTCGGACATCGTCGCGAAGGGCTCCTCCGGATCCCAGGTGATCCCCAGACGCCTCGTGGCGTTCGCCTGCGGGTCCATGTCGACAACGAGGACCCGCCGCCCCGCTCGAGCGAGCGCGGCGGCGAGCTGCACCGTCACCGTGCTCTTCCCCACGCCCCCCTTGTTGTTCGCCACCACGGCAGTGACCGTCATTGCGCTCCTCAAGGCTTGTATGACAAGCAATGCTTGTGTTGCTTGTAAGTGTTACACACGCTGTCGGCGATGGCGCAGCCGACACGCCGTGGCACAAGGCTTACAAAACATGCAAGCAACACAAGCAACACAAGCCTTGTTGTGCAGGCGGTCCACGAGGGTCGCGGTGGCGCTCGACCGTGGTGTTGGAACTGCCCGATACACCTGGATGGAAGAGGCCGAGGCCGGGCCACCAGGTCCCGAGCGTCCGCGACCTGTGCAGCGGGTCAGGGTTCCATCACGGGCTGTCCGCAGCCCTCGCACGGGTCGTAGCGGTGGCAAGTCTGCACCTCGTACCAGGGCGTTGTGCCGTCGCCGAACGGGCCAGAGACGGTCACGGTCTTCGGGTCGGCGCACATTACGGGTAGACACCGGCCGCGGACCTTGACGATGCCGGTCGGCCGCGACGCGGCTTGGGCGGGCAGACGGGTGACACGGCCGCCGGGCCGGTGCAACGATCGACGGACCGAGCGACGAACCTGGAACGTGCGGAGACGCTGTCAGGAGGCACCTCATGGACGAGGTGAGGACCGGGAAACGAACCGACGAGCGCGCCGCGCTCACCGACGGAGAGCGCGCGGCCCTCGCGGCGCTCGACGCGCGCGACAGGGCGCGAGCGCCTGACCTGGACCAGCTGCGCCGGCTCGACCGGGTCCGGCGCCGGGCGGCCCGGTACACCCAGGAGCTGCTCGCCGCCGCCGTCCCCGATCTTGAGGAGCGCCGCGCCGCGCTCGTCCGCGAGGACGACGACCTCACCGACCTCAAGGGTCTGGGGACGGTCCGCTCCGGCCGCGGTCTCCCCGTCGGCGACCTCCTCGGGTCCGTGTCGGACACCCACCTGGCCGGCGGCTCCGTGGTCGCCGCCCCGCTCGGGACGGTGGGCAACCTCCTCGAGGAGGGCCCGAAGTACGAAGGGCCCGGCACCCAGCCGCCGCACGCTGGCGAGTTCTGGTGGGCCGACACCCGGTGGGGGACCGACACGCCCGAGGGCAGCCTGACGATCGACGTCGATGGGGATCCGGTGCGGATCTGGGGACACCTCGGCCACACGGCAGACGTACTGTCCTCGTTCCACGTCAACGTCGTCCTGTCGTATGTGCTCGCGCCCGAGCGGCTGCCGCGCACGGACAGGACATGGTTCGAGCTGCGGCCCGTGATCCGGCTCGGCGGCATCGTCTCGGGGTGGACGGGCGCCTACCACCCGATCTGGCACGCCGACGACAAGTGGTGCAAGTGCTGGCACCAACTGACGCTCGACCTCACAACGAGCACCGGCGTGCACCTCGCCGGCGACGTGCTCCACCAGCCGGTCGTCCAGCTCGCGAACGTCGAGCCCGTCGGACAGGAAAGCATCAGCGAGTTCTTCGGCTGGACCCCGGTGCTCAGCTTCTCCGCCGACCTACGCGCGCTGCGGCGCGACCGCGTCTCCCTCGTGCTCCGGGCGGCCGTCCGCTACGACATGCAACTCGAGGGCGAGAGCGACATCTGGTTCCGGCACACCGACGGGCCGGCGTCCGTGTCCGTGCCCGGCTTCGACAACGCGCTGACGATCCGCTGCTCCCCGGGCTTCCTGCCGACCTACTAACGGGACCGAGCACCCGGCCGGACGCGGAGCGCCGAGCACACCGTCCGGACCGACGAGGGCCCAACCGGGAACGGGAGAAAGAGGTGTGGCTAGTACTCTCGCGGCGAGTCGCCCGAGGGGCTCCTAGCCGCTCGCCCCACCCTGAACGGTGGGGGAGTGGGATGCACCGCGGCCCCGAGCCGGGCTCAGGATGGCGGAGCCTCGCAGCGTTGTGCCGCCGCCGCTCACAGCAGGTCGAATCGCCGCTGCACCTACCGCCCGGCGTAGGTCTCGCGGCGAGTCGTCCGAGGGCGGTCATTGAGCAACGACCACCGGCTGGTAGTAGCCGGACCTACGCGGGCTGAGCCACTCGACGGACGGGAAGCCGCTGGCGTTCAGCGCGGAGGTCAGTTCCGCCCGGCGCAGCGTGCGGTACGTCGTGCTGTGTGCGGACACGCCCCATCCAGGGCCGGGGGCTTCCTCGCGGAGCACGAAGAGTGTGATGTCCACGTAAGCGCCGTCTGGTGACCACGTCCATGCCTGGCCGGACCCGTACCGCCGTCCGGGCGGGCCGTGCATCGAGATCGGTGTCCCAGGCAGCCGGGCGGCCTCCAGCGCGTCGTAGTCGCGGATCGAGGCCAGGAACACCCCGCCGTCCCGTAGAGATCGCCGGACGCTCCGCAGCGCGAGGGACAGGTCGGCGTCCGTCAGCAGGTGCGGGAGCGCGTTGTCGCACGAGATGACGGCGTCGAACTGTCGCTCGCGAAGGACCTGGTCGACGACTCGTACGTCGGCCACCTCCAGCCGCATCGGGAGCTGCCGCGCGCGGGCTTCGCTTCGTGCGCGGACCACCGCCTGCGCGCTGATGTCCGTACCGGTCACGCGGTACCCGAGCGCTGAGAGCGGCAGCGCCTGGGTACCGATCCCGCAGGTGCAGTCGAGCAGCAAGGCCGGAGGAACGACGCCCCTGGCTTCGAGCAAGGCGGCAACGACACCACCGTGCCACTGCGCGGCTGCCCACCAGTCGTCGAACAGGACGTGGTAGGTCGCGGCGAGGCCGTCGTAGAAGTCCGCCGGACTCTCCATGCGCCAAGCCTGGCACCGAGGCAAGACGGGCGCGCGAGGTCGTACCGACGTCGGGGGAGACCCTCGGGTACATGCGAGACGAGCTTGTAGTCACCGGAGCCGGCCGTGAGGGCCGGCCTCACGCAGCGCGCCATGTTTTAGCTCGTCGAAGACGCCTGAAAGCGCCGCCGCTAGATAGAAATCAAGCAGAGGCGCGGCTGCGCGGGGCGCGACCGAGACGTCGGCTCGCGGCGAGTCGTGTCGGTGCCTTCTAGCGGTGGCTTCCGCCCCCGGTAACGTCGTCGCAGCCGAGACCAAGGAGCGAGCCAGGGATGTCCAGGAGTGTTAGCACGGCCAAGTGGGAATCTCGCTCCTGGTCAGGTGACGCCGCCGCACTCAACGAGGTCCTCGAGCGGATGTACAAGGCGACCGCGCGAGCGCGAACAGAAGCCCTCGAGGACACGAAGCGCTCTGCGCGGCAGTCCATGCAGTTCGTATTCGGTCTTCCCGCGAACGACCCGGCTCGCATCGCCGCGGAAGAGCACGTGCGACGCGAGGTCGAACGCATGCAGGAGCGCTGGCTCGTCCAGGCCGACATCACGGAGCGGGGAGACCTCAGGCACGAGGTCATCGCCGAGTGGGACGCCATCGCCATGCACCTGAGGCCACGCCGAGCACGGGAGCTCCGCCTGAGCACCCCGACGCCGCTGGCTTCAGGCTCCGCTCGTATCGTCGTCGCCTTCGGCCGCTTCGGTACGAGCGTCACGGTCAGCGGACCCGACGACGCATGGGTCGAGGGAGTGCGCAAACAGCTCCGCGATCTCCTGTCGGGCCAGCGCAGCAGGCTCGACTTCATCAGGACGATCTGGTTCCTTGGCATAGCGGCTTTCGCGGTCATCATCTCGACCCAGATCGCAGTAGTCACCGTTGCGGGCGTTGACCGAACCGACGCCGTCTACCTGGGGCTGCTCGCCGGATCGGCATTCGTCGCCGTGCTGAACGCGACACTGAGCCGAGTCTGGCCCGCGTTCGAGTACCTCGAGCAAGGACAGAAGAGCGTGGCCACGCGAACAGCAGGCTGGATTCTCAGCGCCGTGGGCGCCGGCATCATCGGAGCCGTCATCTCCGCCCTTTTCGTCTCCTAGTCGAACACCCCCGGGGAATTCGCACGCGGCGGTGGGGGGAGTGGGGTGCACTGCGGCCCGAGCTGCGCTCGTGCTGGCGGAGCCCCGCTGCGCGGTGCGCTGTGCCGCGCTGCGCGCGGGTGTTTGCCCCCTCCCGCCGCTCCATCATCGCCCGCGCGGCCTGGGCTGCAAGCGGCTGCGCCGCCGGTCGGTGACGCGAGGTCGCGCGGCGGTCGCTGCGCTCCCTGATCCCGCGCGACCTCGCGTCACCGACCGCCCTACGGGTTGCACCCCAGACCTCTCCGCGGGCGCTGATTACGACGTCGGGAGGGGGCGAAAAACGGTCTGGACCAGCCAGGCCGAGCCCTTCCCGGATGGAGGTCACCATGAGCACCACCACCGTGAACGACCACGCGACCACGGACGCCGCACCCGCAGGTGCGCGGCTCGTCGAGGTCGACCCCCGGTCCCTGCTGTTGGAGGCGAACGTCCGCACCGATGCGGACCTGGACCCGCAGTTCCTCGCGTCGATCAAGACGCTCGGGGTGCTGACCCCGGTCCTGGTGCAGGCCCAGGCGGACGGGCTGCACGTGCGGGCCGGGCAGCGGCGCACCCTCGCGGCGGTCGAGGTCGGCCGGGCGACGATCCCCGCCTACGTCGTGGACGGCGACACCGACGAGGTCCGCCGGATCATCGAGCAGATGGCCGAGAACGACCACCGCCGTGGCGTCACCGACCGCGACCGAGTCGCGGCCTACCAGCAGCTCTCGCTGCTGGGGCTCTCGGCGGCGCAGATCGCCAAGCGCACCGCCACCAAGAAGGACCGCGTCACCGCTGCCCTGACGGTCGCGGCCTCGCCGGTCGCGGCCGCCGTGACCGCGAAGTACGACGTGACCCTGGACCAGGCGGCGGTCATCGCGGAGTTCGACGGCGACGAGGACGCCGTGAAGGCCCTGACCGTCGCGGCGGTCAAGGAGCCGGGCACGTTCGACCACCTGGCGCAGAAGGTGCGCGACAAGCGCCGCGACGCCGAGGCCCTCGCGGCCATCGCCGCCGACCTCACCACGCAGGGCGTGGCCGTGATCGAGGAGCCCGAGCGCGGCGAGGGGTCCACGGCCCGGGCGCTGCACCACCTGTGCGCGGCGGAAGACCAGGCGCGCACCGCACTGACCGAGGAGACCCACGCCGCGTGCCCGGGCCGGGTCGCATGGCTCCGACTGGACTACTGGTCCCACGAGGTCCGGACCACGCACGGCTGCGCCGACCCGACCGCGCACGGGCACGCCGAGCGGTTCACCGACACCGGCGCGAGCGGCAGCACGGGTGGGCCGATGACCGCCGAGCAGAAGGCCGAGCGGCGGACCCTGATCGCGAACAACAAGGCGTGGCGGTCCGCCGAGACCGTGCGCCGTGACTGGCTCACCACGTTCGCCGCCCGCAAGACCGCCCCGAAGGACGCGGCGACCTTCCTCGCGGCGGCCTTGGCGCGCCGGACCAGCCCGGACGACGAGGCCCTGCGCCTGGCCCGGACCCTGCTCGGGCTCGACCAGCCGACCGACTGGCGTCAGCCGGACCCGCTGGCCGATGCCGTCGCCAAGGCGAGCCCGGCCCGCGCCCAGCACATCGCGCTCGTGCTGATCCTGGCCACCATCGAGCACCGGACCGGCGTGCACACCTGGCGCAGCCCCAGCAACGAGTACCGCGTCTACTTCACCGCCCTGCGCACGTGGGGCTACGTCCTGTCCGACGTCGAGCGCGTCGTCCTCACCGAGCCCCAGCCGCCCGCCGCGCTGCCCGACGCGGACCCCGAGCACGACGGCGAGCAGGACGAGGCAGAGCGGGACGAGCCTTCCGAGGACGACGCGGCCTGACCCCCCGGTCGCCGCGCGCCCGAGCGCGCGGCGACCGCCCACAGACGGGCCACTCGGCCCGGCAAGAAGAAGCCCCGACGGTGCTCGAACACCGCCGGGGCGAGGAAACCACCCATGCAACCTGGAGGTTCCCCGTGAGCATCATCGCCCACACCCAATCCACCACCCAGCCCGCCGTCCGGCGCGGGTCCGAGCGGGCGCAGCGGCCCCCGTACCGGGTCGGGGACCACGTCCGCGCTCTGTTTGCCGACCCCGCGCGCGGCACCTGCCTGGCCCTGGCCGCGCCCGTCGTGGCGATCGACCGGGACGAGACCCGCCCCTCCTTCCCGTGGGGCCTGACCTACGAGGTCCGCCCTGGGCAGTGGGCCGGGACCCACGTCAACGGGTCCGGGGTCGACGTGCACCGGTACGTCGAGCCGTCCGTCACTGACCTGACCATCCGGGAGCAGACCGAGCCCGCCGCCCAGTTCGCGATCACCCTGGCCGCCCAACTGCGTCAGGCCGGGGTGGTCGGGCCGCTGGCCCGCCGGACCGAGGACGGGCACCACATCGTGCGCGTCCTGTGGTCGTCCGGACGCGGGCGGCTGCGGGTGCTCGTCGAGGCCCACCACGGGATGGCGACCTTCCAGGTCGAGACCTACCCCGACCGCGACACCCCGACCCCGGACGCCGCGCGCGAGGCGTTCACCGTCCCGCACGCGCTGGGGGTGATCCTGCCCGCCCTGCTCTGAGCGCCGACGGGAGGCCGCCCACCCGTTCGGGTGGGCGGCTCACCCCGGGCGCGGGGCCGGTCCGGCCGGCATCGAGCCGGCCACCCCGGCCACGGGGGAGTGGCGGGAACTGTCGGGTGGCTGCCGTCGCGCCTCGTGACCGGCTCAGGATCGCCGGTGACGGGGCGGTGGTGCGGGCTCCGGGTGGGGGTTGTCGTCGGTTGTGGTGGCGAAGGTCTCGCGTACGGCCTGGAGCGTGGCGGGGTCGTCGGCCCAGATGCTCCAGTAGTCGCTGTCGACGACGGTCAGCTGCACACGTGGCTCGTCGGCGCGGTCGTAGCCGATGAAGCGCCCGTCGACGATCTGGTGACAGCCCGCTGCGAGCTTCTGCATCGTCGCCCAGTCCAGGGGTACGCCGTCGCCCTGCTCGCTCCGGGCCTCTACGGCGGAGGGTCCTTCAGGCCAGACGGACGTTACGGCGCCGTTGAAGTCGACGTCCTGGAGTACCCAGTCCAGGTGCGCCTGGGGGCCGATCGCCGCCATGACCTCCCGCAGATCGAACCGGCCGTTCAGCTCGCCCAGCGGCACCCGCACGGCCTGCTGCTCCGTCCGTTCCCCCACACGGGGAGGCTAGGGCACCCACCCGGTGACGGGGCCCTCATTCGCCGCCGCGCGTGCGCAGGAGTGCGACAGGTCCGCGTGGCCCCGGCCTGGCCTGTTCTCCGGGGCGGTGCCCAAGACCCTGGGCCCGGTCAGCAATCTGCGTTCGATCGCCTCTGGATCCCGCGTACGAGACGGCCCGTCCCGGACCTGTCGCGCCACCACGCTACGGGCCCGCGGGCCGGCGACGGAGCGCCGTCCCGCACACGGACGTCGCCCGCTGCGCGGGCTCCGGCTGTCGGAGAAGCGGTCGTCTGTGTCCCCTCCTGGCTCTCCATGATCGCCGGCGCGGGCTGCACGCAAGCGGCTACGCCGCCAGGCACGACGACGAGCCCGACCTGCGTTCGCTGCGCTCACTGAGCCCGGTGCGAACTCGCCGCCGCACCCGCCCTGCGGGTTGACGCTCCACCCGCTCATGCCGGCGTTCATCTCCGATTGCCAGGAGGGGCCGAAAGACGTTCGGCGCACCAGGGCATCACCACTCAGGCGAGGCGTCCGGGTCACGTTCTCGCAGGTCAGGTCACACACGAACAGCAGCAGCCATCAGCTCTGGGGAGGTCGTCATGAGCACCACGGCGAAGGTCACCGTCTACACCCGCAAGGGCTGCGTCGCCTGCATGGGCACGTTCCGGGCCCTGACGAAGGCGGGGATCGACTACGAGGCGATCGACACCACCTGCAACCAGACCCTCGAGGACGAGCTGCGCGCCATGGGTGCGCTGCAGATGCCCGTCGTCGTGAGCCCCATCGGCACCTGGGACGGCTTCCGGGACGACCGGATCCGGGACCTGCGCGACCACCTCGCCCAGCAGGCGAGCGCCTGACATGCACCCCACCGATGTCGACGCACCGGTGCCGTGGTGGCCGGTCGACCTGGACGCCCCGGTCGAGTACCTGCCCACCACGCCCACCCAGGTGAGCACCTCGAGCACGCAGGAGCCCGCGACCACCCCCACATGAGCGCCCGCCCCCGTCTGCCGGTCACAGGTCGGCGGGGGCGCCGGCAACCACCCCACGCCACGAGAGGAAGGAGTCGACCCCGTGTGCACCACCTACGCAGGCGAGCTCGCCGAGCAGGTCCTGACCCGCATGCTCTGGTCCCGCCGTAGCGCGGGGATCGTGCGCCCGCACGTGCCGGTGTGGATGTTCGGGTCCCGCGCCGCCCTGGCCGCGCTCATCGTCGACCACGACCAGACCCACCCCGACGCCCCCGCCGACGGCGAAGACCGGGTCACCTCAATCCTCGAGCACGTCCTGACCGTGGCCGGCGACGTCGCCGCGGCCGCCGCCGCGCACCGGGACTGGGTCCTGGGCGGGGGAGAAGGCCCGGAGCCGGCCAACCCCTACCGGTGCCCCGTGGCCGGGATCAACGCCCGCGCCCACGGGCGGCCCGACCCGCAGCTGCTCGCGCGTGCCCGCGACGTCTTGACCTACCTGCCCACTCTCGCCGGCGCCCCCGAGAGCCCCCGCACCACCGCCGGGCTGATCCGGGAGCTGCGCGCCGCCCGCGACCACGAAGACCAGCACGACCTGCCCGACGTCGACGACCTCGACCTGCCCTGACCCGGCTGCTCTGCTCGACCAGATGAAGGAGACCCACCTCGTGACCCTCACCCAGGCCCCGACACCCTTGGCGATCGCTCCGCGGCCGCGTGGGCGTGCGCCCCTAGGCTCGACGATCAGGAGCCGGCACCACGGCCCGCCGACCCTGAGGAGCAGCCCCGTGACGACCCGCGCTCTGGAGCCCATCCCCGAGCAGTGGGCCGGGCCCATCCTCGAGCTCGCCGACGCCGCCCGCGCCGCCGCCGTGCCCGACGGGCACGACGACGCGCTGTGGGTCGACGCGGAGTCCCGGGCACCGAAGATGCGCACCAACCACCGCGGGTCCCGGCGCACCGCGTTCGCCGGCCAGTACGCCGCGCACCTGCTGCGCCTGCGCGCCCTCGAGCTCGTCGACCAGGGCACCACCGACCCCTGGGTCGTCGCCCTCGCCGAGGCCGGCCCGGTCCTGAACTCCTGGGACTGGGACGAGCGCATGTACGGGGCCCTCGCCCTGCGCAAGACCTACAAGGACCTGCCCGGGGAGCACCCCGAGCGCGCCGCGATCCGGCCCACCAGCTACGTCGCTGGGTGGCTCACCCACGCCGCCGGGGAGTCCCTAGTGCCCGCAACCGGGCGCCTGGCCCAGTACGCCCTCGAGCACACCCCCATCACCCGCGACCGCCTCACCGTGGCCTGGTACGCCGTGCACGGGGCCCGGTTCCTCGACGAGCTCACCGTCACCCGCGAGAACCCCGGCCGCGGCACGCCCGCCCTCGAGGACGCCGAACGCCTCGCGCTCGTGCGCAGCGCCGTGCGCGCCATCCACACCGCACGCCTGACCTCCAAGACCGACCTCGCCCAGCGCGCCGGCATCACCCGCCCGACCCTGGACGCGTGGCTCAACAGCTAGGGGGCGCCTCGCGCGTAGCGGAGGGTCGTTGGGCAAGAATCCCGGCCAGCGGAAGACAGAACGAATAGAGCGGAGAACGCCGTGGCGGGGTACGACTACAGCTTGTTCAACCGATGGAGGTGGGGCAACAGCTACCTCGTGCGCAAGAAGCCTCTGACGCTCCCGGACAGAGAAGCTCTGCAAGCTTTGGTGGACGCGCTGCCTATCGGCCCCGGTCCTGCGGGCGGCGGACACCTCCGGATCAACGAGGGAACGCAGACGGAGTTCAGGACTGCCGACGACGTGCTGAACGGCCTGCCTCGGTCAGTGTGGTCGCTGCAGATGTGGGTCGGAGGTTCCAGTGTCGAGCTCACGGCCACGCGGGGTGGTCGAACGGCGATCTTCGCTCCTATGAACCAGCCGCTTCTGCACGCTTTGGTGTCTGTTTTTGAGCAGCACGGGCACTCCCTGAGCTGGCGTCGTCACCTACACCGCTTCTCCCGTCGCCCGGCAAGAGGCCTCACGGTCCTCGCGCCGCGCCCCCGGGACGAGCAGGAGGACCGACGTGAGAACCGACGGATCGCCGCCATCGGCGCGGCCTCTGGCTTCTTCGGGGGTGTCCTGGGAGCGGCAGCCACGATTGGGGCGGCGCTGCTCTCCCGGTAGGTGGCGAATGCGAAGGCGCGCTGGCCGCCACCAACCATCCGCAGCAGGGTTCATCGCTCCAGGGGAGTCGCGTCGCTTGAGCGGATCCAGGCGTTCCAGGGCTCCCCGCCCGCGCGCGGCTGGGCGACGAGCACGTGCCCGGGGGCGCGGGCGACGACGTCGAGCTCGAGCACGACTGTCTCGCCGCGGTAGTTCGTCGTGGTCACGCGCGCGCGCCGTGGTGGGCGTATGAGTTCGGGCTTCCCGTCGGGGTCGCCCACGGTGACGATGAGGTCGTACCAGTCCGGCTCTGGGGTGGAGTCGCTGGTCACGCTCCCCAGCATCCCGCACGTCGGCGAACGGCTCAGTCGGTGCCGCGCCGGCGTACGTCGCTGACCGGGACCCAGACCCCGCCCAGCTGTCGGCGCGGGTCGTAGATCCGCACGAGCACTGCCGCCGGGGTCCAGCCGATCGCCTCGGTCTCGACGAGCTGGGGCCCGTCGTGCTCCCACGCCAGCCGTGCCACGCACGGCACCGGCGCCGGTGCGGTCGTCTGCTCGTGCGCCGGCGGGACGTCGACCTCGTTCACCAGCCGCTGCCAGCGCTGCGCACCGGAGTTCCACGACAGCATCGCCTGCTCACCCATCGAACACATGTTCGAGCGCGCCAGGCCCAATGTCGAGCGCGTACGGGCGGCTGGCCGGGTGAAACCGAGTGGGCGGTCGGGTTCTGGCGCGACGGGTGCCAGGGAGCGGGTCGACGCTGGACCGATGGCAGCGCGCGGGGCGGAGCGGGTGCCGGCGTCGCTGGCGCCGCCGGTCAGGCTCATGCTCGCCCAGGCCGTCGACACGATCCCGGAGATCACCGCGCTGCCGGGCGGGGCTGTGTTCGAGCCCAAGTGGGATGGCTATCGCGCGATCGCGGTGAGGGATGGCGATGCCACGCGACTGTGGTCGCGGCAGGGCACCGACCTGACTGCCCGGTTCCCTGACGTTGCGGCGGCGGCCGCCGCGCAGCTCCCCGCCGGATGTGTCGTGGACGGCGAGCTCGTCTCGTGGGCGGGGGAGAGGCTCGACTTCGCCGCGCTGCAGCGGCGCATGGCCGCCGGTCCGCGCAGCATCGCGCGCCTGGCCCGCGAGCAGCCGGCCTACTTCGTGGGGTTCGACGTGCTCGCGCACGCCGGCGTCGACGTGCGGGCGCGTCCGTTTGCCGAGCGCCGCGCCGTGCTCGAAGACCTGGCCCGCGGGTGGGCGCCGCCGCTGAACTTGTCCCCGGTGATGACCGACCGGACGATCGCGGCGGGGTGGTTCGAGGACATGGACGTCGTCGGCCTCGAGGGCCTCGTGGTCAAGGGACTGGCCCAGCCCTACACCGCGACCAGGTCGATGTTGAAGGTGAAGCGCCGGCGGGAGCTCGACGTCGTGTGCGCCGCCGTCATCGGCCCCATCGCCGCCCCGACCGTCGTCGTCGCGGGGCTCCCGGTCGACGGGGAGCTCAAGATCGTCGGGCGGACCGTCCCGCTGCGTCCGCTCACCGTGAAGGCGCTCGTGCCGTTCCTGGTGCCGGCGGCCGGCGAGCACCCGTGGCCGACTCGGGTGGTGTCGGCGACCGTGAACGGGTTCGGCGCGAACCGCGAACCGGTCGACCTGACCCTGATCGAGCCGCTCGTCGTCGAGGTCTCCGCCGACGCCGCATGGAGCGGTCGATCGTTCCGGCACCCGCTCGCCCTGAAGCGCGCGCGCCCCGACCTCGACCCCGCCGAGGTCGAGCTACCGGACCGGCTCACCTGACCGGCACGGCTTCTGCGGTGGCGAGCACCACACCGGGTCACCGCCGAGCCTTCGGCTCGCCGTCGGAGGGGCGACCTACGCTCCGGGCGTGATCACCGTCGTGGCTCTGACCGAGACCATCCCCCCGGACCACACCGGCCACCACCCCGACCGCCAGGCCGGCGAGGTCCGCCAGAGCGCCGCGACCTACGAGGAAGCCCGCGACCGGATCTTCGCCGAGCTTCCCGAGGGGTGGCGGGTCATCCACCTGCGCACCGTCTGAGCCGGCACGCCGGTCGATGACGGGAACCCGGGAGCGTGCAGCGGACGGGTGACGCCCGTTCGGGCGACACGTGGCCATGCGGGCCATCCCCGCCGCCCCGCGACACGCCGACGGCCCGAGCAGCGCGTGCCGCGTGTCGGTACGCGCCGCGCGGGACGAAGCGGACGTCACCCTGTGGAGGCGAGTGTGCCGCGACCACGGACGCGGCGGACAGGTGCCGCGTTTCCGCAGGTCAGACTCGTGATCGGGCCGAGGCATACCCCGAAGTTGTCCCCAGCGGGTGAGAAACGACACGCATGTAAGCACAAGTGCAAAGCGGGGGGACGCGCGGAACAACCTGGGCGTAGCCTGGACCCGTTCGGCCGCATCCCGCGTCCGGGCACAGCAATGGCCGAGCAGGTGTTCCCGCACCGGCTCGGCCGCGCTGTACAGCAAGGAGCACGTCCGGTTTCGCCCGTTCGCACTCACTTCGACACCGTGAGCGTACATCCCCCCGGTACAGAACTTCGAGGGGGCGCGCACCACGAGCGGGCGAAACTGGACCCGTGCTTCGCGTCCCTCGAGGCAGGCCATGTCCAACGAAGCACCCGTACATCGTCACAAGCCCGCCGACGGCGAGCCGCCCCGCCAGCCCCACGGCTGGCAGCTCGCCCTCGCTGCGGCCGCCGCCGCAACCACATGGAGCCTGACCCGCGATGTCTCGCTCTCGGTAGAGGTAGCCGCGCTGGCGCTGGCGGCGTTCCCGCCGTCGAGCGCCTGACTCTGCGCGTGACCGGGCGGCGCCGAGAGCACCGCCCGGTCACGCGTGGGACCACGCCCCGACTCGACGTGCCCTAGACGCCGGAACCACCCGAGGGGTGGCCGTCTATCTCTTGCGCATCGTCTACGACGAGCCGTCCGCCGCGGTGGCCGCGACGCGGGCGGCCCTGGCGCGGTCGATCTCCGCGCGCTGGATGCGCCAGTCCCGGCCCTCGCGGCGGCCCGCGAGGCGCCCGGTGCGGAGCTTGTGGCGCACCGCCTGCTCGGTGATCCCCAACAGCTCGGCCGCCGCCGGCACGCCGAGGGTCGTCGGAGACGGCACGATCCCCGCCCGCGCCGCGAACTCCTCGCGAGTCAGCACCTCCACCGCGAGCACACGCGCGCCGGCCACGGGCTCGACGCGCTCGAGCGCGTCGCGCACAGCCTCGGCGTGCCCGGCCGCGGTCACGGCCAGGTGCAGCTCGACCCAGCCCAGCGCCGTGTACCCCGTCGACAGCAGCGCCTCACCGAGCTCGGCCAGGGCCGGCTCGGGAGGAGCCTGGCGGGCGGCGATCTCGACGCGGACGTGGAACTCGGTGCTCATGGCACGCATCCTCGCCGAGCCGCCGGATGTACGGCTGCTCTACCGGCGGTTCCGCCGGTCGCGGATCGTGCTGATCCCGATCCCGATCACGACCGCCAGGACGATCCCGACGAGGGCCCACCAGTTCCCGCTGGCGCCTGCGGAGACCATGGGCGGTCAGCCGGGGATGTTGCGGGGGTCGCGGCCGTGGCTGTTCTTCTCGTGGATCTGGCCGTCGAGCCCGTGGATCACGTGTTCGACCCTGCGGGCGTCGGCGTCCTTGCGGCCCGCGGCGACGGCGTCGTCCTTGCGGTCGAACGTGCCGTCCAGGGGCATGTGCTGGCCCTCGACCTCGTTGAGCCACTTCCCGTCGCGGTGCACCGTGTGCACGTCACCGTTCGGCATGGCCGTTCTCCTCTCGCTGGGGGTGCGATCGGCGAACAGTCTTGTGGCGCTCGGTCGGGCTCGCTCGTCGAGCGTCAGGCGCGCGAGCCCGGGCGCCGCGACGCCGGGGTCTTGCGGGCGGCGGTGATGTACGGCTCGAGCGCACGCAGCAGGTCGTCGCGGTGCGCGTCGGTCAGGTCGATCTCGTAGCCGGTGTCGCCCCACGCGAACCGATAGGTGCGGGCGCCCTCGGAGCCGTCAAGGTCGTCGGTCACGAGGACGCGGGTCTGTGTCGCCATGCCCCGGATCATCCCGCACGTCATCCGACAGGCGTGTCCGAGCGCGCGGCTAGCGTGCGGGGTGAGGTCCCGCTGCGATCCCCTTGAGCAGCGGGGCCTCGTGTGCCCCGCACGCACCCCTACGTGACGTCAGTGACGGGGGCCGCGGGTATCGCTGCCGGGTGAGCGGAGTCGGGGCGCACCCAGTCCGGCTCGCCTGACATCTCTGCGATGAACCTCCATACCTTCCGACGGCGCGACGCGGGGGCCTGGACGTGGTCGCCTTCCGGGGGCAGGAGTGCATCGGGTGCGCGGCGGAGGATCAGGAGCCGGCGCTCACGGCGATTGATTAGGACCCGGACCACGGGGAGCGTTGCGAGCGCGATGAGCACCAGGCCGCCGATGTAGTAGGCCCACGCCTCCCGGCCGGTCACCGGTTCGGGAGTCGAGTCGACGGGCATGTTGAGGATGCCGAACGCGCTGAGCAGAAACCCGAGGACGCCTGCTTGCAGCACCCAAGCGCGACCACGTAGCGGTTCAAAGGTGATCACAGCGAGCTCGACGGCCGCACTGTCCGCAGCGGCCTCGAGCGACGCTCGCCCGACGGTGCCCGCCGGCAGAGACTGAGCCAGAGCGAGGTTCTTCTCGATAGTGGCGCGGAGCCGGGCAGGTCTGCTCCACTGCGACAGCGATGTAGCGCCGAGCAGCGCCCCGAGGGCCGCAACTAGGGCGGCGAAGCCTTCCATGTCGGCACCGTAGAACGCGGCCGTCCTGGTGGGTTGCAAGGCGATCTGAACGCGTGGGTGAAGTGCGCGTGGTGGTCAACGGTGTGGCGTACGCGCCTTGCTGGTCCCGCGTACGCGCCGTAGAGTTCACCTTGAGCCGCACCATCGAGGTGGCAGCGGAAGTGAGCCTCGGGAGATCCTGCCGGAAGACAGGGCCCGGGGCTCGCGTCATGTCTGGGGTGCGTCCTCGACCAGGTGCACGGTCATCCGCCGCTCGAGAACCCTCCACCAGCGTGGGTTGCCCACCCGTGAGGCAACCAGTGCCCCGCACACCGCGTCGGCGATCCACAGTGCCGGGTCGACCGGTCCCGCCGCGTGGTCCAGACGCAACACGCCGTCGAGGCGCTGCTGCGAGCGAAGGGCGTCGAGCATCTTGCGGTCACGTTGGTCGGCGGCGCTGCCGCGGGACTCCAAGACCAGGTCCGTGCAGCCCGCTGCGACGAGCTCGGGTGCGAACGTCTCGAAGCACTTGCGCCGTCGGCGCTCGTCCTTTTCGTCGGGCATCCCGTGGCGCACCACGATCACACCCTCGATCGGAAGTTCACCGATCACCCCGATGACCTTGTCGTGCCGGTCCTCGGAGTCCGCACGCCAGTGGATCTTCTTCTCCCCGGGGCGCTGGAGCTCGATCATCGCGGCCCGCAGGTCGGCCACGGCCTCCGGCGCCGCCAGGACCGCACCCATCAGATAGATGTCCGGGTCCCGGCTCGCCACAGAGCCCGACTCATCACCCCACGCGCTGAACACCGGCGCTCGCGCCCCTTCCGCCGCTGGTCTGCCCGCGGTCGCGGGAGCCCGTTCCTACGGCGGACGGTACCTACTCCAACGGAGGCCGCGGCGCCGACGGGGAGGTGTCGGGCAGTGGGAAGGGTGGGAACCCTCCCTCGGGCAGCCGCGCAGCGGACAACGTTCGTTCGAGCACGCGCGCTCGGTGTAGAGCTCGGCGCGCCGCCGTGCGGGTGAGACCGTGCGTACGGTCCTCGTCGCTCGTCGCTCGTCGCTCGTCGCTCGTCGCTCGTCGCCCGTCAGCCAGGGCGAAGAGTGCGCGACGCTGGGATCGGCGCTTTACAGCGCGCCAGGTGGATCCTGTAGCTCCGCCCCCCGCCGCGCGGCTTCCCCGCTTTCGTCTATGACCGCGCCGTCGATGAACGACGTCTGAGGGCGGCCTTCGTTCCGCGCCTTGATGTTCTCAGCGACGTGCGCCATTCGCGCCTCCCATTCAGATCCGTCTTCTTCTCCACCCGACAATGTGAGGTTCCGCCGGGCGACGAGGCTGTTATAGGACTCTAGCTCCGCGCCGTGGAGCGACTCAAATTGACTAAAGGTCCATTCGAACAGCTCTTGCATGGAGTGCCCGTACTGTTGTGAGACAACCCGGAGATGTATTCCATCGGGGTTTCCCTCAAGGAACTGGCGGGAGGCGGCGTCCCAGAAGTCGCGGCGCTCAAGCAGGGCGGCAGAGTCGAGATGCACGCGCAGCGCGGCGTCAGCGCCGCCTCCACTCCACGACATGGTCGAGCTGAAAGGAGCCGAACCGACGTGCACGAGGTAGTTGCGGAACTTTCGCAAGAACTTGGTTCCAGGCGCGTCGGCCACCTGCTTGTTGCGCCTTTCGAACTCGCGCCAAAAGACGGTATTCGGGTAGTCGTTTCTAAGTTTATTCGTATGCTCCACAAGGGTCACTGCCGACGCAAGGGTGTTGAATAGTCTCTGGTCAAGCAGCGCAAAGAAGCCGCGCCGCACGGCGTCGTCACGCACGTTTTGTATGAGTTCCATTTGTAGTTCTTGATCTGTCTCGCTCGCGTCCAGCACGGCATCGAGTTCGCGTGCGTTCATGGCGAAGGTGCGGTGGGCCCTGTTGATACTGGACCAACGCCCCATCGCCGCAGCGGCTGGATGTGAACGCAGATCGACATCTAGCTGCCGGAGCTGGACGTCGCGCTCCTCCGGCGTCATGGCGGCGTAGTCCTCGCGGTACATGCTGAGAACGTATCGAGACCGAGCGCCGGCACCTAGTGGGGCCCGCGCGACCAGGTACGTCGCACGCACCTCCGCGGGTGTGCCGACCTTCGCCGCGGGCCGATCGCGCCACGGCGTGTAGGGGAGTCCCACTTCCAAGGAAGTGGGACGGCGATCGCCAGCCCGAGAGCGACGCCCGAACGCGCCACCAGGGCGTACCAGAAGTCAGGTCCAGATGGGTGTCCCATGCTTCTGATGCGATGACATCGCCGCACGGACGACATGGTCGACGTGCCGTCCTGCCGTAGGTCGCGCCTCCACCGCCCAGCCCTGCACAACGCCGCGTCATCGGCTTCGTCCGTAGAGCCACAAGACGAGGCACAGGCCAGCGATCCACGGGGATGCTCTGATCACGAAGATCAGCGCCGGCCAGATGAAGGCGACGAAGAAGGCGAGGAGCGGGCGCCCGCGCAACTGTTCGAGCTCGCTGACGGTTGCTGTTCGCAGCCCGCGGCGCGGCGGTTCCGCCGGCCAGAGCGGCTTTCTCGGATGCCAGTGCGCTCCTGTGTGCGGGTGCGCGATCGTGCACCGCACCATCTCGGTGTCGCTGCCATCGGCAAGAGCAGTGGCCGGGCACTGTCCGCTCATGACCGCATCGTCGCACCGCACCCGCGTCTGAGCCTCGAGTCGGCGACGCGCGAAACGAAAGCAGGTGTACCTAAACGAACGGTTGAGTGCATGTACGTCCCGGCGCTCTGCCGAGCTAAGGGCGGGACCTGTATCGCTCGATCGCCCACGCACCTACGAGGCCGAGCCCGATCGCGCCGCCCGCAGCTGCGACGACCGACAGCACCTGGGTGAGGGTCACCGCAGTGACGCTAGCGATCGAAGGGGTGCAGCACGGTCCTGGCGTGGGTGGCGAGGTCGACGCCGCGGCGCGCGGCGCCGAGTCGGAGGATCTGGCGGGCTTCGTCGGGGGCGACCTCCAGGGCGCCCACGAGGAACCCGACGGCGAGCTCCACGGTGTCGAGCGCGGCGAGGGCACCGAGCCCGGCGCGGGCGTCGTCGAGGCTGCGCATGGGGAGGTCATGGTTCGCCACGGGGATCTCGTCGGGCAGGCCAGCGGCGGCGCGCACGAGGTCGACGTCGTCGAACGCGCGGGGGTCGGCGGCGTAGATCGTCAGGTGGCCAGTGCCCCCGACCGAGGTCGGGAAGGGTAGGGCGAGGCTAGCGGCGCACCGCGCGTCGGGGTCCTCGGCGCGCTGCTTTTGCCAGGCCAGCTCGTCCAGCGCGTCGTCGCTGGTCGGCTCCGTGCGCATCGGCGCGGGCGGCGGGATGGCGGCGTCGGGGTCGGCGAGCAGCGCCAGTGTCAGGGCCGTGGGACCGAGCACCGCGCTGACCGCGACGCACGAGGGCACGCGGTCCGCGATGCGCCGCGCGCGCGCCTGCAGGTCGGCGCCGAGCACGGGCGTGGTGACCTCAAGGTGCTCGAGGACCTCGCGACTCGGAGGGATGAAATGCATGGCAGGCCCGGGGTGGTGCTTCAACCCGGCGTGGCCTGCGGGGTATCCATCATCCGACGCGTAGCGGCGGCGCGCTCCTCGTCAGGTCTTGCGGTTGACGGGTGGGGTCATGCTGGAGGGGTCGTTGGCTCTTCGAGCTTGCTCCCTTGAGTGGACCGTCTGCGATGAACGGCTACGTGCCGGACGATCGCTGTCCGCTGAGGTGTGGTCCCGATGCAGGCGTCTGTCCCTTCGCCCAGTCCCCCCGCCGCCGTCGCCCGCGCGCCCGCCGGCGACGCGGACGAGATGACTCTCCGCCAGGAGCGTGCTCGCGCGACGATCGAGCTGCAGCACGTCGTCGTCGCGCCGACCTCGCTGCAGGAGTTCGTTCAGGAGGCCTCCGACGTCGCGGCATGCCACCTCGACGCGGTCGTGGTCGTGGTCGAGGTGCGTCGCCCGGGCGGCCCGAGGGTGACCAGCCGCCCTCCGGACGGACCGGAGCCGGTCGTGAACCTCGCGCGGGCCCTGAGCGACGGCACCCGCGTGGACCTGTGCCTGTACAGCGCAGCTACACCGGTGCGCCGGGTGGTCGAGCTGGCCGAGGTTTACCTCGACGTGATCGCCCACCTCGTCCCGCTCCGCCTCCACATCCACGACCTGGAGGCCGTCACCGCCGACCTGCGAGCAGCCGCGGAGAGCCGGTCGGTCATCGACCAGGCGACAGGCGTGATCATGAGACAGAACCACTGCACCGCCCATGAGGCGTTCTCGATCCTGCGCAGCGCGTCCCAGAACCGCAACATCAAGCTGCGAGAGGTCGCCGCATCCCTTGTCGAAGACCTCTCCGCGACCGCGGCTGCCCCCGCGTCTCAAGGCTGACCTGTACTTAAACGAACGTTTGAGTACATGCACTCTTGCTCCGGTCCTCATGGCGAGGTCCGACGTCCGGCGGCTGCGGGCGAGGACTCGATCGTGGGAACTCCTCATCCGGCCGGTGCTCAGCTCGGCGGGTCCGAGGCGGTGACGGCGGTCACGGCGGTGTCCACGTCGGGGTAAAGGGTGGGCAGGTCGTCGGCGTCGGCGGTGCCGCGCAGGACGTCGCGGACCTGGCCGATGTCGCGGGCGACGACGAGGGTCGCGTCGGCGCGGGCGAGGTCGCGGTGGAGGGTCACGATCATCTCGGCGGCGGCGGAGTCGACGAACGGCACGGTCTCGGCGTCGAGCACGACGGCCTGGGGCCGCTGGCTCGCGACGAGGTCGCGCACGATGGTGCGCACGTTCTCCGCGTTGGCGAAGAACAGGCCGGCCTCCGGTCGGACCACGAGCACCCCGTCGACTGTTCCCGGCCCGGGCGCGGGGGCACGCGGCTCGTCCGCGCGAGGTGCGGGCTGGGACGGGGCGGCGAGTCGGGCTGCCCGGCGGGCTGCGTCGACCCAGACGCCGTCGCGGTTGCGCACGAGGACGGCGACGTGCGGTCGGGACGCGCGGGCGAGCAGCAGGAGCATCGAGAGCACGATCCCGATGACCAGGCCGGGGAGGGTGTCGAGGACGAGGACGCCGGCCATCGCGGCGAGGGCGGCGTAGGCGTCGTAGCGGGCCGCGGAGCCGTACAGGCGGCGCAGCCGCGGGGTCGCGAGCCCCCAGAGCCGGCGCAGCGCGCGGATGTCGACGAGCTCGACGACGGCGGCGATGACGACGGCGGCGAGGACTGCCTCGGGCAGCGACTCGAACGCCGGGGTGAGGAAGAGCAGCGTGACGAGGGTGAGCGCGGCGGCGGTGAGCCCGGAGAGCTGGGACCGGGCTCCGGCGCCGCCGTTGACCGCGGTCTTGGACAGGCTGCCGTTCACGATCATTCCGGCGGCGAGCCCGGAGCCGAGGTTCGCGGCGCCCATGCCGAGGAGCTCCCGGTCGGGGTCGATGTCGTAGCCGGCTCGTGCGGCGTAGGTCTTGGCGGCGCCGAGCGCCTCGGCGAAGCCGACGAGCATGACGCCGGCCGCCGGGCCGACGAGGTCGGTCCAGGTGGTCCGGTCGACCGCGGGGACGCCGAGCGCGGGCAGACCCGCCTCGATGGGCCCGACGACGTCGACGCCGCTCTCGTCGAGCCGCAGGAGCAGGACCGCGGCCACGCCCAGGCCGACCACGAGCAGCGACCCGGGGACCGCGGGAGCGAACCGCTTGACCAGGAGGACGACGGCGAGCGAGGCGAGACCGAGCGCGGCGGTGAGCCAGTGGACGTCACCGAGCTCGGAGAGCACCGCGGCGGCCTTCTCGAAGAAGTTGCCCGTGCCCTTCTCCACCCCGAGCAGCGCCGGGACCTGACCGACGATGATGATCAGCGCCAGGCCGACGATGAACCCCTTGAGCACCGGCTCGGAGATGAACGAGGCCAGGAACCCCAGTCGCGCGAGACCGGCGAGCACGCACAGCACGCCCGTGACGAGCGCGACGGCCGAGGTGATCAGGACGAACACCGTGGCGTCGGCCGGGGCGAACACGGCCACCACGCTCGCCGAGAGTGCGGCGGTGGCGGACATCGGCCCGACCACGAGGTGACGGGAGCTGCCGAGCGCCGCGTAGAGGACCAGCGCGGGCACCGCCGAGTACAGGCCGACCACCGGCGGCACCCCGGCGATCGTCGCGTAGGCGAGGGACTCCGGCACGAGGACGGCCCACACCGTCAGGCCCGCGACGAGGTCCGTGCGGAGCCAGCTGCGCCGGTACCCGCGCAGGCTGGGGAACAGCACCGGCGTCACCCGGCGCCGGCCGGCAGGGGATCCGCCCGGGAGCACAGCGGTCATCGCTGAGCGACGTCTCCGGAGGCCCAGATGCGGTCGAGACCCAGGTCGGCGCGGCCGTCGGTGGTCATAGGGCGCTCATCCCGTCCCCGACCAGCTTCGCGCCGATCACCAGCATCAGCACGGCCACGATGACCGCGTTGTTGTGCACCATCCAGACCCGGACCTCCTCAAGCAGGTGGGCGGCGCGCGGCCCGGTGGCGAGGTAGACGACGACCGGGGCCGCCACGCCGAGGGTCGCGACCACGGTGAACACCGCCAGGGCGGCGAGCTGGGTGCCGCGGTCCGAGGTGGCTCCGGCGATCGCCGCGGCACCGGAGACCAGGAGCAGGAGGTTCTTCGGGTTCACGACGCTCAGCAGCAGCCCGAGCCCGGCGGCCTTGACCGGGGTGAAGGCGTCGATCGCCGCCATCCACTTCGGGGCCGGCGGTTCGACGCCCGGTCGGGGTCGGCCCCGGAACTGACGGACGGCCACGAGCACGGCGCCGAGGCCCAGCACGATCTTGATCCACGACAGCCACACCGGTGTCGCCCCGGCGTCCGCGGACGCCGCTCCGACCATGAGCAGCACGACTGTGCCCGCGACGAAGAGGCCGACGAGCCAGGCCAGCACGAACGCCACGCTGTTGGCCCGGGCTCGCGGCGTCACCAGCATCAGGACGACCGCGACGATCGGCATGGGCGAAAGGAGGATCCCGATCGCCACGGGCAGCGACTGCCCGATCGCCGGTCCCATCAGCCCGCCACCCGCGCAGCGGTGTCGCCCACCCCTGGAGCACGCCGCGCCGTCACGGGGTGACGATCGGGAAGTTCGGGTCGAATTCGTCGAGCACGGAGGCGTAGGTGTCCAGCTGCGCCCGGTCTCCGGTGAGCGTGACGGCTCCGGTGTCCAGGAGGTGCTTCGCCGTCGGCGAACGCGGTGCGAGCAGGACTCCGGTGACGGCCGCCTTGGGCCCCCGCACGGTGAGCGGTGCACCGACGGCAGCGGGGCGGGCGTGGAGGACGCCGTTCGCGACCCAGAACGTCCAGTTCTGGTCGAGGTCGGTGAACTCGACGTCGACGCGGATCTCGACCTGGGCGGCCTTGTCGCCGTTGACGTGCACGGCGGCGTAGTCGAACAGGATGTCGACCGGCATCGCGGCGATGGTGTCGGCGCTGGCGGAGGCGTACCGGGCGGGCTGGACGCCCTCGCGCAGCTCGCGGGCGGCGGTGAGGAAGATGCCCCGCCACTGGGGGCCTTCGGCCTGGTAGCCCATCTGCTCGTAGGCGTCCGCCTGGAGGTGCCGTGCCTCGTCGTTCCCCGGGTCGGCGAACACCACGGTGTGCAGCACCTCCACCGCCCACCGGTAGTCACCTGCCTCGAGGGCGCGCCGCCCCTGGGCGATCAGCGCGTCCGCACCGAAGGCCTGCACCCACCGCTGCGCGGACTCCTCGGGAGGCAGCGGGTGCAGCGAGACGGGGTCGCCGTCCCACATGCCGAGCTCCTTGGTGAAGACCGCCCGCACGTCGTGGTGCACCGTCCCGTGGTACCCGCGGTTGAACCAGCGGCGGGCCAGGGCCTCCGGCAGCTGGACCTGCTCCGCTGCCTCCAGAGGTGTGAGGCCCTGGTTGGCGAGTCGGAGTGCCTGGTCGTGGATGTACTTGTAGGTGTCGCGCTGGGACTCCAGGAACTGCACGACCTGCGCGTTGCCCCATACCGGCCACGTGTGCGGGCCGAAGTGCACCTCGGCCTCGTCGCCCCAGCGGACCAGGGTCTCGTCGAGGTAGCGGGCGAAGTTGCGGGCGTCGCGGGTCCGGGCCCCGCGCAGCGTCTGGATGTTGTGCAGCGAGTGGTTCGCGTTCTCCGC
>NZ_JBFTER010000061.1:0-26587 GCF_047229345.1 Cellulomonas jepli
CCCCCCCCCCCCCCCCCCCCCCCCCACCCCCCCTTCTGCTCGACCATTACTGAATACGCCATCAAGGTGACGGTCTCGTGGGATCGGAGATGTGTATTAGAGTCAGCACCGGCCTCGACGTGGGGGCCGTCGCCGGGGCGGCCATGGTGCTCATGATCGCGGGCGCCGCCGCACTCGTCGTCTCCCACCGGCGCCGGCTCCGCGCCCAGCGCTGAGCCCGACGCCGGGGCACCGCGGGGGTCGGCCACGGCCGGCTCCCGCGGTGCGGTGCCGGCGGACCCGTCCGGTCGGGGGCTGTGGCGCGGGGCGCCGTGCGGCGTCGGGCGGTGCCGTCGTGCCGTCGCACGCACGCCCCGCCGGCGCGGACCTCACCCGGCAGGGGGAGGCCGGCTCCCCGCGGCGGAGGACGACCGGCGCGGCCACGGGCTCCGACGATGGCCGCATGAGACCCGAGCCCCCGCCCCGCACCACCCCGCCCGCCCCCGGCGGCCCGGTCGCGACCCCGACCGGCACGGGTCCGCGCCCCCCGCGCCCCCCGCGCCGCCCATCCGAGGTCGCGCGCGCCGTGACGGCGCAGCTGCGCGCCGCCCTGGCTGACGCCGCACCCACCTCCGGCTACCAGCGCGCGCTCTACCTCGGCGGTCTGGTGCTCCTCGGCTCCGCCGTCGTGCACGCGGCGGTGTGGCTGGTCGACGGCAGCGCCTGGGACGGGGCGGTGTCGTGGCGCAAGCCCATGACGTTCGGCTTCTCCTTCGGCCTCCTGCTCCTCTCGTGCGGCTGGATCCAGGGCACCCTGCCGCGCTCGCGGGCCTGGGGCTGGTCGGTCACGGTGCTGGTCGCGGGCGGCTCGCTCCTGGAGGTCGGGCTCATCACCGTCCAGCGGTGGCGCGGCGTGCCGTCGCACTTCAACGACGCGACCCCGCTGGACGCCCTGGTGTTCACGGTGATGGCGGCCGCGATCGGGACGGCCCTGCTCGGCGTGGTCGTGCTCGGGGTGTGGGCGGCCCTGCGCCTGCGCGGGCCCGCCCCGGTCGTCGTGGCCGTCGCCGTCGGGCTCACCGTCACGATGGTCGGAGGCGCGATCGGCGGCGACATGATCGCGCGCGGGCTGGAGCTCACCGAGACGCACGGCACGGTGCCCGGCGTGGTCCTGGTGGGAGCGGCGGGCTCGGCGAAGCTCGCGCACGCGGTGTCCCTGCACGGGCTGCAGGTGCTCGGGCTGCTGGCCCTCCTGCTCGGGCGTTCCGGGCTCACCCCCCGGGGCCGCGCGCGCGCGATGCTGGCGGCTGCGGGCGGGTACACGGCGCTGACCGCGCTCGTCGTCGCCCAGGCGTACGCCGGACGCGCCCTCACGGATCTGCCGGTGGCGACGGCCGTCGGGCTCGCCCTGGCCGCCACCGCCGTCGTCGTTCCCTTCGTTCTGGCGGTGCGGGATGCTGGTGCCCGACCTGTTCCGCTCCGGCTGACCGCGGACGACGACCGCGAGGGAACCCATGCGCACCGGCTCTGAGGCCGCGACCGAGACCGACGAGGTCGGGCCCCGCCCACCCCGTCCCGCAGGCACGGTCGCGCGGACGGCGACGCTCCGGGACGCCGTCGCCCGGACGCTGGCGGCCCGCCCGGCCCCACGCACGCGGGTGCTCCTGTGGGACGGTGCCCTCGCCGTCGTGCTCGGCACGATGCTCGTCGGCGAGGCGGTCGCGGAGACCGGGGGCTCGCCGGGGGCGATCGTCCTCGCGGGCACGATCGGGGGGTCCCTCGCCTTCCGACGCCGGTTCCCGCTCGGGTCGTACCTCGTGAGCTGTGCCGCGCTGCTGCTCCTCGCCGCGCGCTTCTACGACGCCGGCCTGTACCCCTACCCCAACGCGATCGGCCTGTACTCCGCCGCCGCGTACGCCGGCCGGTGGCGCGCGGCCGTCGCGCTCGTGGCCGGCCTCGCCGGCGTCATCTTCTACTGGACGCTCGTGCCGTCGTCCGACATCCCGTGGCTGCCCGGTGCCCTCGTGGGCGCGTGGGCGCTCGCCTGGGTGGCGGGGCGGGCCGAGGTCCAGCGCCGGCGCTCCGCCGCCGAGGCCCTCGAGCGGCTCGCCGAGCAGGAGCGACTCCGGGAGGCGGACCGGGCCCGCGCGGTGGCGCAGGAGCGGGAGCGCCTGGCCGCGGACGTCCACGACATCGTCGGCCACGCCCTCAACGTCATGGTGCTCCAGGCCGGGGCCAGCCGGCGGCTGCTCGATCGTAACCCCGTGGCCAGCGCCGACGCCCTCGCGGTCGTGGAGAGCGTCGGCAGGGAGGCGCTCGCGGAGCTCGACGGCGCGCTCGAGCTCCTCGACACGGCACCGACCCGCCGGCCGGGCCGCGGGGTGGAGGACCTCGGGGAGCTCGTCGAGCGGTTCGTCGCCGCCGGTCTGGCGGTGCACCTCACCGTGACCGGCGGGCCGCGCGAGCTCCCGGCTCCGGTCGCCGTCGCCGTGCACCGCGTCGTCCAGGAGGCGCTCACGAACGTCGCGAAGCACGCCGGCGGGGCGCGGACCGAGGTCGAGGTCGCGTACGGCGACGACGAGGTGCGCGTCCGCGTGCAGGACGACGGTGCGCGGGTGGGCTCGGCGACGGGCGGGCCGCCGCGCGGGTCGAGCGCGGACCGGGCCGGGACCGGGCGCGGCGTCCGCGGCATCCGCGAACGGGTCGCCGCCCTCGGGGGGGCCGCGCAGATCGGCCCCGACCCGTGCGGGGGCTGGGCCGTGCGCTGCACGCTGCGGACCGACCGGTGATCCGGGTCGCGCTGGTCGACGACGACCACCTCGTGCGCAGCGGCGTCCGGATGATCCTGGAGAGCGTCGACGACATCGTGGTCGTCGCGGAGTCCCCCGACGGCCCGGCGGGCCTGCGCGCGATCGAGCGTGAGCGGCCCGACGTCGCGCTCGTCGACATCCGCATGCCGCGGATGGACGGCATCGAGGTGACGGACCGGCTCGCCACGTCGGCGCCGTCGACCCGCGTGGTCATCCTCACCACGTTCGAGCGCGACGAGTACGTCGTCGACGCGATCCGTGCCGGGGCCTCGGGGTTCCTGCTCAAGCGCACGCCACCCGAGGGCCTGATCGACGCGGTGCGGGTCGTCGCGTCCGGGGACGCGCTGCTGTCGCCCTCGGTCACGCGCCGGCTGATCCAGGCGTTCGCGCGCACCCCGGCGCCCGGGGCCGAGCACCCGGCGCTCGCCACGCTGACCGACCGCGAGCGCGAGGTGCTCCTCGCGATGGCGTCCGGGGCGTCGAACGCGGAGATCGCGGGCCGGCTCTACGTCTCCGAGGAGACGGTCCGCACCCACGTGAAGCACCTGCACCGCAAGCTCGGGCTGCGCGACCGCGCCCAGGCGGTCGTGCTCGCCTACGAGTCGGGGCTCGTGACGCCCGGCGGCCCGCGCCCCGCCTGAGCACCGACGCACGGCGCGGAGGCTCCGTCGGGCCGGTCAGGTCGCGCGCCGGATCCGTCGCGCCGCCAGGTCAGCGCGACGGCTCCGTCGTGCCGGTCAGCGCGGCGTCGGCTGCCAGAGCACGAGGGCGCCGGGCGTCGAGGTGAGCTCGCCGCGCACGGTGCGCGTGCCCGGCGGCCGCTGCCCCGGGCGGACCGCGACGACGTCACCCGACGGCGCGGCGGTGAACACCCGGCGGCCCGGTTCGGTGAACGCGCGCAGGTACTCGACCTGCCTCTGGAGCCGGTCCACCTGCTGCTCGAGCTCGAGGATGCGCTTGATGCCCGCGAGGTTGACGCCCTCGTCCTGCGAGAGCCGCTGCACCTCGCGGAGCGTCGCGATGTCGCGCAGCGAGTACCGCCGGCCCCGACCGCGCGTGCGCCCGGGCGAGACGAGGCCGAGCCGGTCGTACTGGCGGAGCGTCTGCGGGTGCATGCCCGCGAGCTCGGCCGCGACCGAGATCACGTAGACCTGCGCGTCCTCGGAGACCATCGGCCTCACTCCCGGGCGCGCGCCAGCAGGTCGGCGCGCGGGTTCTCGCCCGACGTGGCGACGCCGAACGCCATGACGGCCTCCCGCGCCGCACCCGTGAGGCGCTGCGGGACGACGACCTGGACGGTCACGAGCAGGTCGCCCGTGCCGGACGGCGTCGTGACGCCCTTGCCCTTGACGCGCAGGGTGCGCCCCGACGGCGTGCCCTCGGGGACCTTGACCCGCACGGTGCTGCCGTCGAGCGTCGGCACGTCGACCTGCGCGCCGAGCGCGGCCTCGTCGAACGCGACGGGGACGGTGACGCGGACGTTGCTGCCCTCGAGCGCGAACACGGGGTGCGGGGTCACGCGGACGGTGACGACGAGGTCGCCCGCCGGTCCGCCCTGCTCCCCCGGCCGCCCCTTGCCGCGCAGCCGGATCTTCTGCCCGTCCTTGACGCCCGCGGGGATGCGCGCGTTGACGACGCGACCCTCGACGTCGAGCGAGACCGTCGAGCCGGTCGCCGCCTGGCGGAACGGCAGCGTCGTGACCGCCGAGAGGTCGGCGCCCTGGCGCGGCCCGCGCGACGGCGAGAACCCGCCGCCGCCGGCACCGCCGCCGAAGAGCCCGCCGAGCAGGTCCTCGAAGTTCGTGCCGCCGGGCGCGCCACCGGTCTGCTGGAAGCGGACGCGCTGGCCCTGCGTCGCGCCCCCGAACATCCCGCCGAACAGGTCCTCGAACCCGGCGGAGCCGCCGGCGCCCGGCGCGAACCGGGCGCCGCCGGCCATCGCGCGCAGCTGGTCGTACTGCGCGCGCTGCTCCGTGTCGGAGAGCACGGCGTACGCCTCCCCGACCTCCTTGAACTTCGCCTCCGCGCGCGCGTCACCCGGGTTGTGGTCCGGGTGCATGTTGCGCGCGAGCTTGCGGTACGCCTTCTTGATCGTCGCGGCGTCCGCGTCCTTGGGGACGCCGAGCACGGCGTAGAAGTCCTTCTCGAGCCAGTCCTGGCCGGTCACGGCGCCTCCCTTCCTCGTCTGCGGACGCTCAGGCGTCCGGGTCGATCACGGCGACGCGCACGGGCCGCAGCACGCGCTCGCCGATGCGGTACCCCGGCTGGAGCACCGTGCCGACCGTCGGCTCGGTGACGTCCGCCGAGTGCGAGTGCATGAGCGCCTCGTGCACCGTCGGGTCGAACACCTCGCCCTCGGCACCGAACCGCTCGATCTTGAACCGCGCGAGCGTCGACTCGAGCTTCTCGGCGATCGACAGGAACGGACCCTGCAGGTCGCCGTGCTGCCGGGCGAGCGCGATGTCGTCGAGGACCCCGATGAGGGCCTCCGCGACGTCGGCGACACCCTGCTCGCGTGCGACGAGGGCCTCGGCCTTCGAGCGCTTCACGTAGCCCGAGTACTGCTGCTCGAGGTTGTAGTAGGCCGCGTTGCGCCGCTGCAGCTCGTCGAGCCGCTCCGCCGCGAGGGCCTCGGCCGCCGCGACGGCGCCCGTGTCGGGCGTCTCGAAGTCGAGGTGCGCGACGGGGTCGTCGGAACCTGCGTCGGCAGCGGCGGCCTCGGCCTCCTCGGCCGGGGTCGGCTCCCGCAGCAGGCCCGTCTCCGGGTCGATGCGGCGCTTGTCGGTGAACCGGGGGGCGCCCTCCGCGGGGTCGGGCTCGCCCGACCCCGCGTGGCGTGCGTTCTCGTTCGTCACTTGCGCTCGTCCTCGTCCACGATCTCGGCGTCGACGACGTCCTCGTCCGCCGGAGCGTCACCCGCAGGCGCTCCCTCGGCCGGGGCGCCCTGGGCGTCTGCGGCGGCGTTCGAGGCGTAGATCGCCTCGCCGATCTTCTGGCTGACGGTCGCGAGGTTGGCCTGCTTGGCCTTGACCTCGTCGAGGTCGGTGCCCTCGAGCGCGGTCTTCAGCTCCGTGATCGCGGCCTTGACCTCGGTCGAGACGTCCTCGGAGACCTTGTCCGCGTTGTCGGCGAGCACCTTCTCGGTCGAGTAGACGAGCTGCTCGGCGGAGTTGCGGGTCTCGGCCTCCTCGCGGCGGGCCTTGTCCTCGGCGGCGTGCGCCTCGGCCTCCTTGACCATGCGGTCGATCTCGTCCTTCGGCAGCGCCGAGCCGCCGGTGATCGTCATCGACTGCTCCTTGTTCGTGCCGCGGTCCTTCGCGGACACGTGCACGATGCCGTTCGCGTCGATGTCGAACGTGACCTCGATCTGCGGGACGCCGCGCGGCGCCGGCGCGATGCCGGTCAGCTCGAACGTGCCCAGCGGCTTGTTGTCCCGCGCGAACTCGCGCTCGCCCTGGAACACCTGGATCAGCACGGACGGCTGGTTGTCGTCGGCCGTCGAGAAGATCTCGCTGCGCTTGGTCGGGATGGCCGTGTTGCGCTCGATGAGCTTGGTCATCACCCCGCCCTTGGTCTCGATGCCGAGGCTCAGGGGCGTGACGTCGATGAGCAGGACGTCCTTGCGCTCACCCTTGATGACACCGGCCTGCAGCGCGGCGCCCACGGCGACGACCTCGTCCGGGTTGACGCCCTTGTTGGGCTCCTTGCCACCGGTGAGCTCGCGCACCACGTCCGCCACGGCGGGCATGCGGGTCGAGCCGCCGACGAGGACCACGTGGTCGATGTCGGAGAGCTTGATGCCCGCGTCGCGGATGACGGCCTGGAACGGCGCCTTGGTCCGCTCGAGCAGGTCCGCGGTCATCTGCTGGAACTGCGCGCGGGTCAGCTTTTCGTCGAGGTGGATCGGGCCGTTCTCGCTCATCGACAGGTACTGCATCGAGATGTTGGTGCTCGTCGCGGAGGAGAGCTCCTTCTTCGCCTGCTCGGCGGCCTCGCGCAGACGCTGCAGCGCGATCTTGTCCTTCGACAGGTCGACGCCCGAGGAGTTCTTCACCTGCTTGATGAGGTGCTCGACGATGCGGTTGTCCCAGTCGTCGCCACCGAGGCGGTTGTCACCGGAGGTCGCGCGGACCTCGATCGTGGAGAAGTCGTCGTCCTTGCCCACCTCGAGGAGGGACACGTCGAACGTGCCGCCACCGAGGTCGAAGACGAGGATGAGCTCGTCCTCCTTGCCCTTGTCGAGCCCGTACGCGAGGGCCGCGGCCGTCGGCTCGTTGACGATGCGCAGGACGTTGAGGCCCGCGATCTGGCCGGCGTCCTTGGTCGCCTGGCGCTCGGCGTCGTTGAAGTAGGCGGGGACCGTGATGACCGCGTCGGTCACCGGCTCGCCCAGGTACTCCTCGGCGTCGCGCTTGAGCTTGCCGAGCACGCGCGCGGAGATCTCCTGCGCGGAGTACTTCTTGTCGTCGATCCCGACCGACCAGTCCGTGCCCATGTGGCGCTTGACGGAGGAGATCGTGCGGTCGACGTTGGTGACGGCCTGGCGCTTGGCGACCTCGCCGACCAGCACCTCACCCGTCTTGGAGAAGGCGACCACCGACGGCGTCGTGCGGGCGCCCTCGGCGTTCGCGATGACGGTGGGCTCGCCACCCTCGAGGACGGCGACCACCGAGTTGGTGGTACCCAGGTCGATCCCGACTGCTCGTGCCATGTGCGTGTGCCTCTTCCTTCGGTGGTCCTGCTGCTGCGTGCGTGTCGTGCTCGCGACAGGTGGCGCCGTCCGGACTGCTGCCTGCGCTCGATGGCGCAGGCGGGTGGGCGGCGGGCCGTCTTGAGCCTGCTGCGCTCAAGTCTGCGCCGCGGCGGAGTGGTGCGCAAGTCCGCGGCGATGAGATTGAGCCTGTCAGACTCAACTTCCGAGTCCGCGATGTTGTTCCCTGCACGCACCGTCAGGCCGCGGCCGGGCGACCACCCCCGATCCCTCGGCGAGGCGCGCTTGAGGCCCCGGGAGGACGCGAGATCCCTCGGCAGGAGAAGAAGGACCGCGCTGCGTGCGCGTGTGGGTTCGCATCCGACCTGTCACGTTCGGGTTCGGGCTGTCGCCGTCGCGCGCATCCTCGAGATCGTGCGTGCCGACGGGTCTCGCGCCGGGGAACGGTCGATCAGTCGCCCGCCGCGTAGCGGGCAGCGATCGTCCTGGCCGCCTCATCGATCGCACGGAGCCGTTCCTCCTGGGTGATGGACCAGGAGCCGTGCACGAGCCCGGGCCAGAACACGGCGGAGGCGATCAGTCCGAGAAACTGTGTCGCCGCCACCTCGAGATCGTCGATGTCGGCGACACCCGCCGCGTCTGCCTCGCGGAGGTAGTGCCGGAGCGCCCTCAGCACGGAGAGCGTGCCGAAGTCGAACGTGCGTTCCTGCAGCTCGGGGAAGCGGGGGAGCTCCGCGATGATCGTCCGCATCAGCCCCGCGACCCGGGGGCGAGCGAGCAGGTCGGCATAGGCGCGCCCGAGCTGGACCAGCCCGGCTCGGAAGTCCTCGGAGGGCAGCTCGCCGAGCTCGGCGTCGGGGATCCCGGCGGCTTCGAGCACCGTCGCCTCGAAGAGCTGCGACTTCGTGGGGAACTGCTTGAACAGCGTCGCCTTGGAGACGCCGGCGACCTCGGCGACTCGCGCCAACGAGGTCCCGTCGAACCCGGCCTCGAGGAAGAGCCCGGCGGCGGCGTCCAGGATCGCCTCCCGGTTCCGCGCCCGGACCTCACGGTGGTAGTCGGGGAGCCGGGAGGTCATTGCCGCAGTCTGCCACGAGGTGAGTCGCTTGACTCACCTCGGCGGTGATGCCACTCTCGACAGAGGTGAGCCGACCGACTCACCACTGGAACTGGCAGGAGCGAAGCGATGGCGACCGTGTTCATTCACGCGACGGTGACTCTGGACGGGTACATGGCCGACGTCGGGGGAGGCGTCGACTGGATGTCCGACGTTCCCACGGTCGCTGAGGACCAAGCCGTCGTGACGACGGTGACGGACCGCATCGGCGCCGTCGTCGGCGGTGCCAACAAGAGCCAGACCATCGACGACGGCGAAGAGCCCTACGGGGGGACGCTGAGGGTCCCGGTGTATCTCATGACACGCTCGGAGAACGAGCCGATCGTCAAGGACGGGACGACCTACACCTTCGTGGTCGACGACATCGCGCTCGCCGTCGCGGCCGCGAAGAAGGCGGCGGGCGACAAGTGGGTCAGCCTCCTGGGTGGCAGCATCTCGCGGCAGTGCCTGCGACTCGGGCTCGTCGACGAGATCCACCTCCATGTCGTGCCGCTGCTTCTCGGTGACGGCATCCCCTTGTTCGCCGGCCTCGGGCAGCGCGTCGACCTCGAACGCGTCGAGACGTCGGGGTTCTCGGGCGAAGCCCATCTTCGCTATCGAGTCCTCCGCTGACCACGCGGCTCCCGCGTGGTGCGCCGACCCGGGCGGCACGAGGCGCGAGCACGTGCCAGCACCAGCCGTCCCGAGCTCCGGCGGCACAGGCCCCGCGGGGCCGATCGATCGCCGAGGGGCGTCGCCGCTCTCGCCCGACCGCCTATGCCGTGACTCGCGCTGCCGCGTAGCAGGCGTCCGGCGCGTCCCTGCACCGTCAGCGCCGGAGCGTTCAGCCGGTGGCGGCGCCGTCGGCCGCCCGGCGGAACCTCGTCGCGAGGCGGTCGAACGCCCCCGCGAGCTCGTCCCCGTCGAGCACCTCGACGTCGGCGTCGAGCTGGGCGAGCCACAGCGCGAGCCCGTCCGGGTCGTCGGCGCCCAGCTCGAGACGGCACGTGGACTCGTCGACCACCTCGATGTCGAGCGGGATGGGGATCCGTGCCGCGACCTCGGCGGCGGGCGCATGCACGAGGACGCGGCTGCGGTACGTCCAGGACGCCGTGCTGACGCGGCCGACGACGAGCTCGACGGCGTCGTCCTCGGAGATCGCGCGCGGCGGGAACCGCGCACCCGTCGGTGCGTGAGGAGCCATCCGGTCGACGCGGAAGACCCGCCAGTCGTCACGGTCGAGATCCCAGGCGAGCAGGTACCAGAGCGGCCCCCAGCTCACCAGCCGTTGCGGCTCGACGTGGCGGGACCCTTCGCCGCCGCGCTTCTTCGTGTACCCGAACCGGAGGCGTTCGTGGCCGCGGACCGCGGCAGCGACAGCTCCGAGCACCGACAGGTCGAGTGACGGCTCCAGGCCCGGAACGGCGCTCGTCGCCTCGCGTACCGCCTGGACCCGCCGACGCAGCCTCGCGGGCAGCACCTGCTCGAGCTTCGCGAGCGCGGTGAGCGACGTCTCCTCGACCCCGGTCCTCCTGGTCGCCGCCACACCCAGCGCGACCGCGACGGCGACGGCCTCGTCGTCACCGAGCAGCAACGGCGGCATCGCCGTCCCGGCGGCCAGCCGGTACCCGCCCGCGACACCCGGGCGCGCGTCCACCGGGTAGCCCAGCGACCTCAGCCTGACGACGTCGGCGCGCACGGTCCTCGTGCTGACACCGAGCCGGGCGGACAGCTCCGCGCTCGTCCAGTCGGGCTTGAGCTGGAGCAACGACAGGAGCTCGAGCAGGCGAGCCGAGGTCTCCAGCACGAGACCCAGGATGCCCGAGATCGCGGAAGCTGGCTCGCCGCATTGCCTGGGAACGTCGGGGGCATGGACAACCGCCACACGCTCGTGCCGTTCCGCATCGACATTCCCCAGGCGGAGATCGACGACCTGCGCCACCGGCTCGCACGCACGCGCTGGCCGATCTGCACGCCCGGGCGGGTCGATCGCACCGACTTCAGCCGCGGCATCCCGCTGGCCTACCTGAAGGAGCTCGCCGAGTACTGGCGCGACGGGTTCGACTGGCGCGCGCAGGAGACGGAGCTCAACGCGTACGACCAGGTCACGACGGTCGTCGACGGGCAGACGTTCCACGTCGTCCACGCACGCTCCGCCCACCCGCAGGCCACCGCGCTGATCCTGAACCACGGCTGGCCCGGCTCGTTCGTCGAGTACCAGCGGCTCATCCCTCTGCTGACCGACCAGTTCCACGTGATCATCCCGTCCCCGCCCGGTTTCGGGTTCTCCACCCCGCTGTCGGGGACCGGCTGGGAGCTGGCGCGGACCGTGGAGGCCTACGCCGAGATCATGACGCGACTCGGCTACGAGAGGTTCGGGGCCCACGGCACCGACATCGGCTCGGGCACCACCGGCCTCCTCGCCGCGCGTCACCCCGAGCGTGTCATCGGCACGCACATCGGATGCGAGTCCCGGCTGCTCGCGATGGTCGGCGAGAAGTTCCCCTATCCCGACGGCCTGTCCGGTGACGAGATCGCACGGATCGAGGCCGTGCGCACCGAGGCTGCAGCCGACCGCGGCTACCTGGAGATGCAGAACCACCGTCCCGACACGATCGCCGCAGCCCTCACCGACTCGCCCGTCGCCCAGCTCGCGTGGATCGTCGAGAAGTTCAAGACCAGGGCCGTCGGCGACTCCCGCACGCCGGACGAGTCGGTCGACCGCGACCAGCTCCTCACCAACGTCAGCCTGTACTGGTTCACCCGCAGCGGAGCGTCGAGCGCGCAGCTCTACTACGAGGGTGAGCACTCCGGGATCGACTACTTCGCGACGAGCCACAGCGTGCCGTCCGGGTGGGCCGTGTTCGACTCCCACCCCCTCGTGCGTCGCGCGATGGACCCGTGGAAGGCGATCGGCCACTGGAGCGAGTTCACCGCGGGCGGTCACTTCCCCGCGATGGACGCGACGGAGCTGCTCGCGGACGACATCCGCAGGTTCTTCAGCGGCATCTCCTGACACCGCGACGGGGCCGGCCGGCAGGTGGACCCATCCGAGCCCGGCCGGACGAGCCGGCCTGTTGCGACGGCATGTCGAGGTGCTCGAGGACAAGCAGGCGTCCCTCACGCACGATGGAGCAGACGACCTTCTCCTTCACGGGACCCGGTCCTACCTGAGCAGGCTGGAGGCCGAATCGAAGGGACGACCCCGCCGTGGCCGCCAGAGCCCAGGTGGGTCGCCAGCCGTCGCGTGTCGTGCATCCAGGAGGTCGCCGTGACTCGGGTGGGCCGGTCCGAGCGGGTGCCGCGGAGCCCCGCGCGCCGGGTGAGGCGCGCCCTCGCCGTGGTCCTCGCCTGTGCCCTGGTGCTGGTCACACTGGTGGTCGTGCTGCAGCGAGCGCTGATCTACTTCCCCGACCGGACCGATGCCGGCTCGGTCGCGGACCGGCTGCCGGGTGGACGGGACCTCACCCTGCGAACCGAGGACGGCCTCGAGCTGACGGCGTGGCTCGTCCCGCCGAGCGGTGCGGACCGGGACGTCGCCGTCCTGTACCTGCCCGGCAACGGGGGCAACCGGCTCGGCCGGCTGGACGTGGCGCGGGAGATCGCGAGCCGGGGGTTCACGGTGCTCCTGCTGGAGTACCGGGGGTACGGCGGCAACCCGGGTCGGCCGAGCGAGGAGGGCCTGGCGCTCGACGCCCGTGCGGCGGCCGCTGCGCTCCGCGCGGAGGGGTTCGAGCCGGCCCGGACCCTGTACGTCGGGGAGTCGATCGGGACCGGCGTGGCGTCGCGGCTGGTCACCTCGGACCCGCCCGGCGGCGTGCTGCTGCGGTCACCGTTCACGTCGCTCGTCGACGTGGCGCGGGCGCAGCTTCCGTACCTGCCCGTCGGGCTGCTCCTGCGCGACCGGTTCCCGAGCGCGGAGCACCTGTCCGGCAGCGAGGTCCCGGTGCTGGTGCTGCACGGCACCGCCGACGACGTGGTGCCGTCCCGGCTCTCCGCCGCGCTCGCGTCGCAGGTGGGCAACCTGCAGGGCGAGGTCGTGGTGCCGGGCGCGGGGCACAACGACCGGATCTGGTTCGGCCCCTTCCTGGCCGACGCGGTCGTCGAGCTCGCGGACGCGGTCGTCGAGTAGGTCGGGGCGGTCGTCGCTCGGCGGAGCCCACCGCCGAGGGGTCGGACGACGTGGCGAGGAACGCGGCGTCCCCGGGGCGCCGGCGTCCCGTCACCAGGGTTCTTTATGGGCGGGTCGCCGGTCTGGCGTCGCTGCGCATGGAGGCCGTCGAGGTGATCACGGTGAGGCACCCGGTCGACGGCGCGCTGGTGCACGGGTTGGTCGCGTCGTTGGACGGGCTGTGGGAGCACGACTCGCGCCGGTTCGACGCCGTGGTCGCCCGGGACTGGCCGGCGACCGACGGTGCGGGGTACGTGGAGGCGGTTGCCGGCGACCCGGACGCGGTGCTGCTCGCGCTGCGGGTCGGCGGCGCGGTGCACGGCCACCTGGTCGGGCGGTTCGCCCCCGCGGACAGCTTCCGCCGGGTACCCGTCGCCGTGCTGGAGAGCATGCAGGTGTCGACGGCGCTCCGCGGCGCCGGCAGCGGCTCGGCGCTGCTCGGGGCGTTCGTCGGGTGGGCGCGAGGTCGCGGCACCCAGGCGCTGTCCGTGACCGCCACGGCGGCCAACGACGGCGCCCGGCGCTTCTCCGCGTCTCACGGGTTCACCGAGCAGTCGGTGACCTACCGCCGCTGGCTGGTCCCGCCGCCCGCCGGCGACGACACCGTGGTCCCGGACGCTGGGCTCGTCGCCCGAGGCTCGCGTGAGGATCTGGACACGTAGGCGACACCGGTCGTCGCAGTGTCGTCCGCTGGAGCGGGACCGCACGCGTTCACGTCGACCGAGCTCCTCCGCGGACCATGGCTCCGGCGCGCCGCGCGGGCGGCAGTGGTTCACCATCGGAGACGACGAGAGCGGCCCGGACCCGGGCGACACGTTCTCCACCGACGACCTCTGAGGAGCGGACGCATGGCAGGGACGAACGACGCGGTCGCCGAGATCTGGGACGACTGGCAGGCCGCGGTCACGATGACCCCCGCGGCGCTCGAGCGGTGGCTGGAGACCGAGGAGTCCCGGTCGGTCGGCGACACGGGCGGCGACGGCGAGTCGACGGGCCACCGGTCCGGGCGACGCATCGTCGAGATCCTGCGCACGAACAAGACGGAGCTCACGGCCGACGACGCCGCGCACATGCGGAAGGTCGTCGGGTACGTGCACCGGCACCTCGCGCAGCGGCCCGACGGCGACGTGACGGACACCCCGTGGCGGTGGTCGCTGATGAACTGGGGACACGACCCCCTCGCCTGACCGGGACGGGCGCGGCGACGCGATGCGCTAGGGGCCCGGGTACTGCGCGTGGACGTCGCCGTCGACGAGGCGCCAGCAGAAGTCGTTCATCCGGGCCGCGGCGGCGGCGTGCCGGTCGAGGATGCTCGCCACGGCCGGCGGCACGTCCCGCGGCGCGCGCCCGTCCGCCCACCGACGCACGTACGCGTTGCGGGCGACCGGAGCACCGCCGGCCGGCACCGGCACCCCGCACACCGTCGTGACGAGCCAGTTCACCAGTCGCATCGCCGCGTAGTCGACGTCGTGGTCGACGTTGCGCGCGACGAAGGCACGCTCGGGCTCGGACAGCTCGAACCGCGGCGAGGTGGCCAGCCCGAGGTCGACGAGGTAGATCCGCTCGTCGTCGGCGCGCATGTTGCCGAAGTGCCCGTCCAGGTGCAGCAGCTCGCGGCCCCGCAGGAACGCGACGGCCTCGAGGAGGTTTCGTTCGACGTCCTCGGCCCGAGCCACCGGGTCGCCCAGCCAGTCGGGCAGCCGACCGGGGAGGTGCTCGAGGAAGAGCACGAGGCTGGACCGTGCGTCAGCGAGCTCCTCGAAGCGGGCCCTCACCGCCGGGTCGCCGCCGAACCGCGCGACGACGGCGTCGACGTCCCGGTGCTCGTCGGCGACGGGCGGGCGGCCCGGCAGCACCCGCCCGTGGTGGAGCAGCGCGAAGCACTCGGACTCACCGGCGAGCACCCCGTCCGTCACGGTGAGGTTCGCGGCGAGCTCGCGCTACGCTCCGAACCCTGGGCCGGCGAGGGGGTGCATGCCGTACTGGCAGGCGGTCGGCAGGCCGAACAGGTTCGCCGTGCTGTGCGGGTGCGCGAGCTCCCGGTCGGTGATCGGGATGCGCTTCACGAACACCGGGGCACCGTCGACGTCGACCACCGAGGAGCCCCCGCCCACGCCGACGGCACCGTCGGACGCACGCCGGAGGAGCGCCGCCAGCTCGTCGTCGTCGCGGGCGGCGAGGGACCCGGAGACGCGGGAGTGGCGCTCCTGCCGGGCGGTGAGCGTCACGCCGTCCTGCCTCCGAGGCGTCCCGTACCCGGCCGCCGGCGAGCCCGTCACCGGGCCTGCGCGTCCGCCGCGACGACCACGCCCTCGACCTCCGCCTCCATCAGGAGGTCGGCGTCGAGCCCCATCGCGGCGAGGGCGCCGGTGATCTCGAGCGAGACGAGACCGTGGACGCGGGACCACGCCAGCACGGCGAGCCGCAGCGCGACCGGGGCGAGGTCGGCCGGAGCACCCACGGCCTGCGCCCAGCGTGACAGCGCCTCGTCGGCCGGAGGGTCGGCGCGCCCGGACGACGCGGCGATCTCGCCGAGCGCGGTGAGCACGGGGAGCATGCCGACGTTGATCGCGGCGACGCCCGCCGGGAGGTCCGGCACGTCGCGCGAGCGGTCGGAGAAGAGCATCGTGTACCGGCGCGGGTGGGCCAGCGCCCACGCGCGGTACGTGGTGAGCGCGACGCGGACGCGCGTCCCGGGTTCGTCGCCCGACGCCCGCTCCACGGCGTCCGCGACCGTCGATCCGAGGTCCGCGTACGCGTCGACCACGAGCGCCGACAGCAGCGCCTCGCGCGACGGGAAGTAACGGTAGAGCGCCGGCGGTGTCATGCCCATGCCCTTGCCGACGGACGCGATGGTGACGTCGTGGGCGCCGTCGGTGTCGACCAGGTCGAACGCGCGCTGCTTGATCTCGTCGGCCGTCTGCCGCCGGAGGCGTTCCCGGCGGGACAGGGAGTCACGTGCGTCGTCGGCTGGCACGCCCCGAGTGTAGAACCGTTGCCACCGTTACGGATCAGCACTATCGTTACGGCTCGTAACCACCGAGATGCGTCGTAGCGATCACCGGGAGCAGACATGAGCACGACAGCCGCAGCCGACCGGACCACAGCAACCGCCCTCCGCACCGACGTCGCCCCGGTCGGGCCTCGGCAGGACCGCATCGGTCGCGCGATCATGGCGCTCAACGCCGTCGCCGCCCTCGCGGCCTTCGCGAGCGGGCTCGTCATCACCGCCGGCGTCACGGACGACCGCCTCCTCAGCGAGATGTGGCGGACGCTCGCGTACCTGGTCTTCGCCGGGATCTGGACCGTGCTGGCCGTCAGCCCGCGCCGCCACCCGGGCCTGTGGGAGCTCCTGCTCCTGCACAAGGGCGCCGTCACCGTCTTCGCCTTCGTCATGTGGGACCGCCTGGCCGACGCGCCGGAGACGGCACTCGTCGACCTCGGCGTGACCGTCACGACGCTGGTCGCCTACGTGCTGTGCCGCGGCTGGCGCGCGTGGGGTCGGGAGCACGTGTGAACGGACGCACGCCGTGCGCGTGCACCCTGCCGTCGATGCGCGGCCCGGTCGCGCGCAGGGCCCCTTGCCGATCCCGCCGCGTCGCTGCCAGCCTGGAGCCCCCGTCCGGCCGGAGGCACTCATGGGCAAGCTGATCTACGCAGCCAACACCTCGCTCGACGGCTACCTGGAGGACGAGAGCGGCTCGTTCGACTGGTCGGAGCCGGACGAGGAGGTGCACGCTTTCTGGAACGAGCACGAGCGCGGCATCGGCACGTCGCTGTACGGCCGCCGCATGTACGAGACGATGCGCGTCTGGGAGACCGACGACTGGTTGGCGACGGAACCCGCCGTCGTCCGCGAGTACGCGGGGATCTGGCGCGACGCCGACAAGGTCGTGTACTCCACGACGCTCGACGCGGTGTCGACGGCGCGGACGCGGATCGAGCGCGAGTTCGACCCTGACGCGGTGCGACAGCTCAAGGAGGAGTCCGGCTCGGACCTGAGCGTCGGCGGCGCGACCCTCGGGCCCGAGGCGTTCCGGCACGGGCTCGTCGACGAGTGCGTGCTGCTCCCGTGCCCGGTGGTCGTGGGCGGCGGCAAGCCGGCGCTACCGCAGGGCGTCCGGCTCGACCTGGAGCTGCTGGACACCCGGCGGTTCGCCAACGGTGTGGTGTGCGTGCGCCACGCGGTGCGGAGCGCCACCTGACGCGACCGGCACCGGGTGGCGGACGCGGTCCGCTCCCTGTGCGCCCCTGCCGCCCGCCGTGCCGCACGGCGCGACGACGCCGACGGGGTGTCCCACGTCTCATAGCCGGGCCGCCGCGCAGGGTCCAGGCTGGAGCGGTGCCCGCACCCGACGCCCCGGACGAGCTCGCGGCGGCCCTGGCCCCGCTGTTCGTCCGGCACGACCCGCTGGAGCCGTGGCTGACCGAGAGCCACGCCGACGACACCTATTGGGACGGTGAAGCGCTCCTGCTCGCACATCGCCTCACGGCGGGCATGCACATCGATGAGGTGCGGACGGCCCTGCTCGCCGTCCTCGCCGAGAGCTTCCCCGGCGTGCGCGTCGGCGGCGGCACGCTGCGCGAGGACCACGTCGACCTGCTCACGTCGGCCTGCTGGCAGCTCATGGCTGCCCGGGGGCTCAGGCCGCGAGGAAGCGGTCGTAGAACGCACGGGGATCCTCGGCCAGCGAGGCCTTGACCATCGCGCTCCACTCGTCGACGACGACCTCCAGGTCGCCGGCCTCGACCGCGTCGAGCGTCCGGCGGACGACGACGGCCGGGTCGGTCTTGGGTCCCTGGAGCGCCTTGGCCATGTCGGTGTCTGCCAGACCCAGGTGGACCGACGTGACCTGCGTGCCCTGCCCGGCGAGCTCGAGGCGCAGGGCGTTGCTCATGTTCCAGTTCGCGGCCTTGGACACCGCGTACGCGCCGGCGCCGGGAGCGGCGAACCAGGACAGCGCGGAGGCGACGTTGACGATCGCCCCGCCGCCGTTGGCCGCCAGCACCGGAGCGAAGGCGCGGACCATCGACAGCGTGCCCCAGAAGTTGACGTCCAGCTCGGCGCGCACGCCGTCCAGGTCACCGAGCAGCGGCGAGCCGGTCGAGATCCCGGCGTTGTTGATCAGGAGGTCCACGTCACCCGCCAGCGCGGCGGCCGCGGCGACGGCGTCGGGGTCGGTGATGTCCAGGGCGAGGGGCCGGGTGCCGGGCAGGTCGAGGGTCTGCGGGTCGCGGGCGCCGGCGTAGACGGTGGCCCCCCGGGCGAGCAGCTCGAGGGCGAAGTGGCGACCGAGGCCGCGGTTGGCCCCGGTGACGAGTGCGGTTGTCATGGGCGGGACGCTATAACCTGACGTTGACGTCAGAGGCAAGTCCAGGGCGAGAGGCAGGGAACGGGTGCGCATCGGAGAGGTCGCCGCACGGGCCGGCGTGAGCGTGCGGGCGCTGCGGTACTACGAGGAGCAGGGGCTGCTCGGCTCCGAGCGCAGCGCCGGCGGGCAGCGCCACTACGCCCCCGAGGCGGTCGACCGGGTCCGGTTCATCCAGCACCTCTACGCCGCGGGGCTCGGCAGCAAGGCCGTGCTGGGGATCCTGCCGTGCATGGAGCGCGGCGTCCTCACCGACGAGATGCACGAGCGGCTCCTGGCCGAGCGCGCTCGCGTGCAGACCCAGCTCGACGAGCTGACCGCGACGCGCGACAAGCTCGACGACGTCATCCGGGTCGGACAGGCTCACCGCGCGGGTCGGGGCCCCGGAGCGCGCCGGGTGCCGGGCGCCCACGGGAGCGGCTGCGCGAACGCCTCCTGAGGCTCCGTCCGTGCGGACGGCGCCCGGTCACGGGTGGGCGGTGACCAGACGCATCGCACCCTCGTACTCGGCCTGCGCGCGCAGGTGTCCGTGCGCCTCGTCCCACGCGCCGCTGGCCAGGTCGGCCTCGAGGCGTTCGAGGCCGCGCTGCACGGCCGCGGGGTCGGCCAGCACGAAGCCCGAGGTGGCAGCGCGCACCTCGGGGCTCAGGAACGCCTCGGGCCGGGCGTAGAAAGCCTCTCCGAAGCCGTCGACGCAGTCGACGGGCACCGGCACGACGTCGACGCGCACGTCGGCCCCGCCGGAGGCGAGGATGCCGACGACCCGGTCGATGGTCGGGAACCGCGTCTGGTCGAGGTCGATGACCTCGGGGAAGTAGTCGGCCAGCCAGAACCGGTACAGGGCCGGGGCGTCGACGGTGAGGACGACGACCGGCCCGCGACTGACCCGCTGCATCTCGCGGAGCCCCTGCTCGACGTCGCTCCACTGGTGGATGGTCACCATGGCCATCGCCGCGTCGACGCTGTCGTCGTCGAAGGGCAGCCGCTCGGCCGTGGCGTCGACCGCCGGTGCCGCCGTCGCAGGGCGCTGAGCGCGCATCGTCGCCGACGGCTCGACCGCAAGCACGTACCGGTCGGCAGGCTCGTACGACCCGGCTCCCGCCCCGACGTTGAGCACCGTCCGGCTGCCACCGAGGGCGGCGTGCACCCTGGCCTCGATCCGGGGGTCGGTCGTGCGCAGGGCCGCGTAGTCCTGGCCGTGCCGCTCGTAGTCGACGTCGCCGGCTGGACGGTTTCGGGTGGTCACGGAGCCGATTGAACCACCGGCCTCGGCGCGCGCCCCAGAGGAATTCGGAGGAGACGTTCCTGAGAGAACCATCATCTAGTGAATCGATTCACGCCTCTGCTCCGCGCACGCTCGTCTGGTGGACTTGCCAGTCCTCGCCCGGCCGCCTGTCCCGCGGCCGCCCCCGTCCTGAGAGGGATCCCACCTGTGTTCTCACTACGCAAGGCGCTGACCGTCGCCGCGGCGGCCGCGGTCGCCGTCGCCGGTTCCGTCGTGGCCACCGCCCCGGCGAGCGCCGCCGCCGGCTGCCGCGTCGACTACGCGATCACGAACCAGTGGCAGAGCGGCTTCGGCGCCGACGTCCGGGTGACCAACCTGGGCGACCCCGTCAGCGGGTGGGAGCTGCGCTTCACCTTCGGCGCCGGCCAGACCGTGACCCAGCTGTGGAGCGGCGCCGTGACCCAGTCCGGTGCCGCGGTGACGGTGCGCAACGCCGCGTGGAACGGGTCGCTGGCCACCCACGGCACCGCGTCGTTCGGCTTCAACGGCACGTCCACCGGCACCAACCCCGTGCCGAGCGCGTTCACGCTCAACGGCGTCGCGTGCACCGGGGCGCCGGTCACGCCCACCAGCTCGCCGACCACGTCGCCGACGACCACGCCGACCCAGTCACCGCGGCCGACGACCACCCCCTCGCCGACGGCCACGCGAACGCCGACCCCCACGGCCACGCCCTCCCCCACGCCGTCGACCGGAGCGGTCACGGTCGACGCCGCGCAGCTCGTCGCCGGCATGGGCAAGGGCTGGAACCTCGGCAACCAGCTCGAGGCCAACGTCAACGGGATGCCCGACGAGACGGCGTGGGGGAACCCGGTCGTGACGGGCGCCCTCCTCGACCGGGTCAAGGCCGCCGGCTTCAGCACGGTCCGCGTCCCCGTGTCCTACCTGGGCAAGATCGGCTCCGCCCCCGGCTACACCGTCGACCCCGCGTGGCTCGACCGGGTCGAGCAGGTCGTGAAGCTGGCCTACGACCGCGGGATGTACGTCGTCATCAACATGCACGGCGACGGCTACAAGAGCGTCGGCGGCGCCTGGCTCATCTGCGACGCGTCCTCGCAGACGGCGATCAAGGACAAGTACCAGAAGGTCTGGCAGCAGGTGGCGTCGGAGCTCCAGGGCTTCGGCGGACGCCTCGTCTTCGAGTCCATGAACGAGAACTTCGACGGGCAGTACGGCGCCCCCACCCAGCCGTGCTACTCCAACATCAACGCGTACAACCAGGTCTTCGTCGACACCGTGCGCCGGACCGGCGGCAACAACGCCTCCCGGTGGCTGCTCGTGCCGGGCTGGAACACCAACATCGACTACACCGCCGGGAGCTACGGCTTCGTGGTGCCGACCGACCAGTACCGGTCGACGGCCGTCCCGAGCGCCGAGAAGCGCATCATGATCTCCGTCCACTACTACGATCCCTGGGACTTCGCCGGCACCGAGAGCGGCGCGACCACGCAGTGGGGCCCGAACGCGACGGACCCGGCGAAGAAGTCGACGTGGGGCCAGCAGGACTTCATGGACGCGCAGCTGAAGAAGATGCACGACACGTTCGCGGTCAAGGGGTACCCCGTGTTCGTGGGCGAGTACGGCTCGATCGACAAGACCGCGTTCGACCCGTCGAACAACCGGTACCGCGCCGACTACGCCCGCACCTTCGTCGCCACCGCGGCGAGGTACGGCGCCGTCACCGCCTACTGGGACAACGGGCACAACGGCCAGTACGGGTTCGCGCTGTTCGACCGGCGCAGCGCGACCGTGACCCAGCAGGGCATCATCGACGCGATCATGGGCCGCTGACGGCGGCGTGAGCGGTGCGCGTCGAGCGCACCTCGTGCAGGCGGGTTCGCGGCCGTCGCGGCCCTGACGTCGAGTCGGGGCCGCGACGGCCGCGCCGCGTCCGCCCGATCGCGCGGAAGCCGCTCCGCGAGGCCGGACGGCAGCGAGCATGGGGCCGGAGGTGGTCGCCATGACGACGCTGCGCCACGGGAAGATCTGCCACGTCGAGCTGCCCGCGGTCGACCCGCAGCGGTCGGCCGAGTTCTACGCCCGCGTCTTCGGCTGGACGGTGCGCTCGGCGCACGGCACCTGGTTCTTCGAGGACGCGGCCGACGAGGTCAGCGGCCACTGGGTCCCCCACCGGGAGCCGACCCCTCCCGGCGTGCTCGTCTACGTCTGGGTCGACGACCTCGCGGCGGCGGTCGAGCGCGTGACGGCCGAGGGGTGCGAGCTCGTCCAGCCCGTCGGCGAGGACCCGGGAGAGCTGACCGCCCGGTTCCGCGACCCCGGCGGGAGCGTCATGGGCCTGTATCAGGAGCCGACGGGCTGAGCGCACCGTCGCGCGGGTCCCCCGGCCCGGGCTGGTCGTCGACCGACCGAGGGCGACGCAGGTCCGGCCGGTCCGTACGCAGTCGCCGCGGCATCGCGGCGACGGAGCCCGGGGTCGTGTAGATCACGCCGCGACCCCAGACGGCAGCGCGCGCCCGTCACCGGCCGTCACCTGCCACGCTGAGGGCATGGACGACGAGGCCCCCCTGCGGACCCCGACTCGGCGGCCGTCGCGACGAGGACACCGCTCGTGATCGCGCTGCTCGACCTCGACGGCACGCTCGTCGACCGCTCGGCCGGCTTCGCCGCGTGGGCGCGGTCGTTCGCGGACCGGTGGTCGTTGCCCGACGGTGACCACGCCTGGCTCGGGCAGCTCGACCGGACGGTCACCCAGCGCCGGCAGTTCTTCGAGGGCGTCTCCCGGCGGTTCCCGCAGGCAGGACCGCCGGAGACGATCTGGCAGGGCTTCCGTGCGCAGATGCCGCTGCTGACGCCCGCCTTCCCCCACGTCCTCGAGCGGCTGGACGCCCTGCGGTCCGCCGGGTGGCGGCTGCTGGTCGTCACCAACGGGCGCACCGACAACCAGGTCGGCAAGCTCCGCCGGACCGGCATCGCGGACCGCGTCGACGGCTGGTGCGTCTCCGAGGAGGCGGGCGTCGCCAAGCCGGACCCGGCGATCTTCGCGGCAGCCCTGGCACGGCTCGGGGCGGCGGACGGCGAGGCCCGCTGGATGGTCGGGGACGACCCCGCCGCGGACATCGCCGGGGGTCGCGCCGCAGGCCTGCGCACGCACTGGGTCAGCCATGGCCGGCCGTGGCCGGTGCAGGACCTCCGACCGGAGCGGACCTCCGTGTCGCCGGGCGACGCCCTGGCACGGCTCGCGGGTGCACCTGAACGGGGGCGCGCGGGCGCCGACAGCCAGCCCGACGTGCCGTAGTCGTCACGGCTGATCGGCGACGCCGTCAGTCGGAGGCGGGGAGCGTGCTGACGTCGACCCACGTCGCGTGCGTCAGCGCCTCGAGCTGCTCGAGCGTCAGGCGGACGGCGCTCGAGCGGCTGCCCGCGGCGGGGTACACGGCGTCGTACGCCTGCAGCGACACGTCCGCGAACACCGGCAGCTCGGGCGGGTGGCCGAGGGGCCCGACGCCGCCGACCGGCTGCCCCGTGAGCTGCTCGGTCTCGTCGGCGCCGAGCATCCGGGGCTTGGCACCGAACCGGTCGCGGAACTTGCGGTTGTCCAGGCGGGCGTCGCCGCTCAGGACCAGCAGGAGGACGCTGTCCCCGGCGCGCACGGCGAGGGTCTTGGCGATCTGGCCGGGGCGCACGCCCAGCGCGGCCGCGGCGGCGGTGACGGTCGAGGTGTCCGCGTCCGGCACCAGGACGCTCACACCGGGCGCGTGCCGGTCGAGGAACTGCTGCGTGCGGGCCACGGCGGGCTGCGGGGTGCGGGACTGGGTGGTCACGGCTCCATCGTGCCGTGGACGCCGGACGTGCGGCCGGATCCGCGGGCGAGTCGCTCCCGGGCCGTGCCCGTGCGGGTCGGCGCGTCGGTCACGCACCGCGATCGGCTGGTGGGTCCCGTCACGCCGGGACGGTGGCGACCTGCGCGAAGGCGGTCAGCTCCGCGTCCCGGGTCACCAGCGTGACGTTCTCGATGATGGCCTGTGCCGCGAGGATCCGGTCGAACGGGTCGCGGTGGTCCCAGACCAGGGACCCCGCCAGGACCGCGTGCTGCGCAGTGATCGGCGGCTCGATCGCGCGCAGTTCACGCACACGCTGCCCCCACGCCTGGACGAGCGCTGCGAACTCGGCGGGGAGCCTGCCGAGCCGGGTCTTCGTCGCGACCTCCATCGCGGACGCCGCCGACACGACCAGCGTGCTGGCCGGGTCCGCGAGCGCGGCCCGGGTCGTCGGGTCGACCGTGCCCGGCTCGGCCAGCAGCCAGAGCACGACGTGCGTGTCGAGCAGACGTGCGGCTCACTCCCACTCCGCCAGCTCGTCCTCGCTCATTGGCTCGAAGAACGAGTCCGGCGCCGTCGGCAGCGTCATGATCCCGAACTGGCGTGGCGCGCTGCCGAGCGGGACGAGCTGGACGGCCGGGGTGCCGGCGCGCGCGATCTTCACGACCTCCCCCGACTCGGCACGAGCGAGGAGCGCCGACAGGTGCGCCTTGGCGTCCTGGGCGTTCACCACGGTGTCCATGAGCTTCAGTCTCGGCGGACCAGACCCTCCACACCAGGTCTCAGGTCTACGCGACGCAGACGACGCCCGTGTTCCCGTCCTGGTCGGCGATCACGGTGAGGGACGGCGCGTCGCTGTCGTCGACGACGGTGCCGCCAGCGGCGACGGCGGCGGCGATGCGCTGCTCCGCCACCTCGGCTGCCACGTAGACCTCGACGTGGAGGCGCTGACGCGCGGGCTCGCCCGCGTCGGCGTCACCGAACCACAGGTTCGGCACCCGTCCCGTGGCGTCGCGGACCTCGTCGCTCGGTGACCCCCGGCCCTGCGACGCGGCGTCGCCGGTCAGCAGGGCGGCCCACACCGGGGCGATGGTGCCGGGCTGCGCCGTGTCGAGCCCGAGCTCGACGACGCTGACGGAGGCCGGGTCGGCGGCGAGCCCGTGCTCGGCGGCGACGTCGGTGATCCGCCCCGCGAGGTCGAGGTCCTGCTGCGTCACCCACTCGACGACGTGCTCGGTACCGTCCTGCTGGCGGTAGACGGCGTCGGCGCTGACCAGCTTCAGGTCCACGAACCCCGGGCCGATCGCCACGCCCGGGTGGTGCCCGAGGGCGTCGCCCGCCTCGCCGACCGCCGCGACGAACCGCGCGGCGGCACCGAAGTCGTCGACCAGGTAGCGGGCGTGCAGCCCCTGGGCCAGCTTGCGCCAGTCGGCGAGCCCGGCCTCGGTGATCTCGTCACCGCTCAGCATGTCCACGTCCGCGGACCCCCTTCGACGACTCGCGTGCAGGTCTCGTGCTCGCCGCTCCGGCCGCGCCCTCGGTGTGGTCCCGGGTCGAGCGACCGTCGTGCGTGTCCCGCAACGGTGGTAGCGCGAGCTCCGCGGACGGGTCAAGCACCCTGCCCCAAGATGCGGTCGTCGCCCGCGCGCTCAGACCAGCTCGACGCGGTCGGCCTGGGGGCCGCGGTCGCTCTGCCGCACCGTGAACCGGACCCGGTCACCCGCCATCAGCACGTCGGCGCCGCGCACGACCGACACGTGCACGAACAGGTCCGCACCGCCCGCGTCGGGGGTGATGAAGCCGAACCCGCGGTCGGCGTCGTACCGCGCGACCACGCCCTCGCCGCCACGCACGGGGCCGGCCGAGGCCGACGGGCGCTCGGGCCGCCCGCGCTCCGGCCGGCCGCGCTCAGGCCGACCGCGGTCCGGCGCCGCCGTCGCACCCCGCTGCGTCGTGCCGCGGACGAGCTGCACGTTGCGGGCCTGCGGGCCCTTCTCGTTCGCGGCGATGTCGTAGGAGATCCGGTCGCCCTCGGTGAGCCCGGTCAGGCCGGCAGGGAGCGCCCGGACGTGCACGAACACGTCGTCGCCACCGATGTCGGGCGTGGCGAACCCGAACCCCTTGTCCACGTCGTACCAGGACACCGTGCCGTCCGCGCCGTCGGACGCGACGGCCCGCGGGGCTGCGTCGGGACCGAGCGGCAGCAGGTGGTCCGCCTGCGGCCCCCGCTCGCCGTCGACGATCAGGAACGCGACCCGCTGGCCCTCGGAGATGACGCCGCCGCCCACGATCGCGGAGCTGTGGACGAAGATCTCGGTGCCGCGGGTGTCCGGCGTGACGAAGCCGTACCCCTTGCCGGGCTCGTACCAGGTCACGGTGCCGAGCACGCCCAGCGCCGCGCCGGGGGCGTGGTCACCGGTCACGCGGACGCGGCGCGCCTGCGGGCCGCGGTCCCCCTCGCCGAGCTCGAACTCGACGACCTGGCCCTCGCGGAGCACGCGCGGGCCGTCGTCGTCGAGGATCTCGGACGCGTGCACGAACAGGTCCTCGCCCTCCTCCCCGAGGTCCAGGAAGCCGAAGCCCCGCTCGGCGTCGAACCAGCGGACGATTCCTTCGGGCACGGCGAACTCCTTGTCGAGCGACGGTTGCTGTCACCAGTGTCCCCGACCCGGCCGCGGGCCGGCGCGGTCCCGCGGCTCAGTCCAGCTCGCCCGAACGCTCGTCGGCCCGCCGGAACGTCTCCGCGTCGACCGCCTCGAGGCTGTCGAGGACCGCGAGCGCGTCGGCGTCCTCGAGCCCGTCGACCCGCCACTCGACGTCGCCCACCTGCACGAACAGGTAGGTGACCGCGTTGTCGTGGCGCAGGACGCGGCCGTGGTCTCCCCGGCCGACCTCCACGCACGTCGGGGTGGCGCCGATCGGGGTGCAGTCGGTCGGCCGCAGGCTGACGGACACGACGTAGTTCTCCTCGCGCTCCGGGTGACGCCCCCGACGCCACTGGATGTCGAGCGGGAGCTCGTGCTCCGGGTCCCACTCGGCGTGCGGCACCCGCGTCGACAGGTGCCGGTACCCCGGCAGGGGGCTGCGCAGGTCTCGGCCCTCGGTCAGCGGCAGGTCGTCGCCGAAGACGGCGAGGTCGGCGCGGTCCGCCAGCCCGGCCTGCCGCGCCTCCAGCGCAGCCCCGGCGGCGCCGACGGTCACGGCCCCGACCAGCAGGGCAGCGACCCAGCGCGCCCGCAGGTGGCCCGCGACGACGAGCGGCAGCACGATCGGCAGGCCCAGCAGCACGAGCGCGACGTACCGCCCGCCGCCCGTCCGGTCGCTCAGCACGGTGCCGAGGGCGAGCGCGGCCACGCCCGCGACGGCCGCGAGCGCCGGGCGCAGCCG